>CALDFW010000052.1 GCA_937942165.1 uncultured bacterium
CCACTGGGTGCCGATGGAGTAGTTCTATACGATGCGCGTTCTGGGATACAAACCGCAGACCTCACCGCTTTGTTTGGTCCTATCGAAACCCAGTATGGCACGCGCTTAGTCTATGGTCGTCGCCAAATGCGCTTTGAGGACCGATCGGCGACCGTAGAGGTTGTATTGGTAGACACAGAGCGCGCCCCCAATGGCTTGGACGATTTTAAGTATTACTTGGCCCATGAATTTGGCATTGATTCTCGCCGTTATGAGCACGAGTGGGAATACGAACACTATCTCCGGCTGTCTGAACCCGGCTATGCTGTGATCGACGCACTCTGTGCCGATGAAGGTGGGGCGTGTCATATTCTGGCCCATGAATTCATGGGTTTAGGTGTCGCATATAAGGCGATTATGGCCGGCAATCCTCGCTATAAAACACTATTTTACGCACATGAAGTTGCAACCGTGCGGCCCCTTATAGAGGACGGAGTCGGCGGCGACATTGCCTTTTATAATACGCTGCGTAGGGCCAGAGATGAAGGCCGCTACATAGAGTCCTATTACGGAGATCAAACGGCCTATTTTAAGCACGCCTTGGTGCGGCAAGCATGGCGGTGTGACGCGGTCTTGGCCGTGGGGGATCTTGTGGTCGAAGAGCTTCGTTTTCTCGCGCCTGAGTTTGCCCATAAATCCATAGATCTCGTTTACAATGGCGTGCCGGCCAAAGAGCTGAGTATGGAAGAGAGAGAAGCCGCGTCCGAGGGGCTCAAAAATGTATGTGCCAACTTGCTGGGATGGGCACCGGAATGGGTTTTTACGCACGTGACTCGCCTAGTCCGCAGCAAGGGACTGTGGCGCGATTTACTCGTATTAAACCACCTGGATGCCCTACTGGCTGCACGCCGTCAGCGCGCGGTGCTCATCGCGCTGACCTCGGAGGTTGGGCGGCGCAGCGAAGATTCGGTCCGGTCGATGGCTAAGGAGTATGCATGGCCTCTCGTTCATCGCGAAGGGGGCACTGACCTCAGTCCTGGTGAGCTCGAATTCGATCTGCAAGTTCGCGCATTTAATGCACGTTCCCGCGCGGTGAGGGTGCTCTTTGTCAATCAGTTTGGATGGGATCGAGCCAGCTGTGGTGAGTGGATGCCCGAAGAAATGCATTTTGAACTGCTGCGTCAGGGCAGCGATGTTGAGTTTGGTCAATCTATATACGAACCGTTTGGTATTGCGCAGGTCGAACCGCTGGGCTTTGGAGCCGTTAGCGTCGTTAGCGATGTATGCGGTTGTGTGGGATTTGTGGAGCGGTGCAGACCGACTCAGGATGAATACGACGGTTTTATTATTGCTCCGTATACAAGAATGGCAGAGGACGTAGCCGATCCAACGGTAAAAATAGGGTCTGAACAGGTTGAATTGAACGAAGAGGTGCAGAGTCGCGCAGTTGCAGAAGCGATCTCCAATGCGCTACTGGGAGGTAAGAGAACGCGTCAGGCCCGCCTGCGGAATGGATTTGCCACGGCATCGGCAATGAGCTGGGAACGCGTGACGACGGACTGGCTAGTGCCCGTGTTGGAACGGTTGGAATAGGTGCGCAGTTTTATTGCTCACCCAGCGGGTCGTTCGAGAGGACTTCGCGCACTCTTGTTAAAAGCAGCTGGCTTTGAATGGGCTTCTTTATCACGGCGTAGACACAGTCGGGCTGATGTATAGCCGCTTCGTCATCGACCCAGCCTGAAACGATAATGATCGGAACGTTTTCGCCCTCGTCGCGGACCAAAAAGAGAAATTCTTCTCCGTCGAGATCGCCAGGCATGTGTAGGTCTAGCAGAATTAGGTCGTAGCGACGTTCGCGCAGCAGCTCGAGGGCGGCATCCGCACTTTCCGCCTGCTCAGATTGGTATCCATCCGTCTCTAATATACGCGCAATCAGCTGACGTATAGCAGGCTCATCTTCTACGATTAAGATAGTTTGGTCTGACATATTTTCCCGCTTGATGGGTAGTTGTCCCAAAGATACTGTTTTTCTACGCTGTGCCCCAAATCATTTAAGGCGTTGGCGGCGCGTCTGCCGCACAGCGAAATCCGAGCGAGGGATCGCGGGTGCTGGGTACAAATGCGAATCGCACCGTCGTCGTCAACACTTCTTGGGGGATACCGAGCTTCCAACTCGCTCCGCGTACGACGCGCAGTGCACTTTCCGTCGGTCCCTGAGGGTTAGTTGTTGGGCTGTCTGAATAGTAATCAGCTGCGTAAAAGTCTCCCGTCCATTCCTGCACGTTTCCGCTCATATCATGCAGTCCAAACGGACTGATACCTGAGGGATAGGATCCAACGCGCGTAGTCGATCCTATGTTGTTGTTGAAGTTAAGCAGGTCGCGGCTGGGGGGATCTGCTCCCCATGGAAACGTTCTCCCGTCGTCTCCCCTAGCGGCGCGCTCCCACTCGGCTTCCGTCGGCAAGCGCTTCTTAGCCCAGAGACAGTACGTGTCGGCCTGCGCCCAGTCTAGGCAGTTGATGGGATGATCCGACCGCTCGTTGGCAACGGAGTTGCACCCGGCTGTGGTGCCCGTCGGTTCGCAGGTGCCAGTTTCTACACAGGCCTGATACTGTGCGGAAGAGACCTCGTATTTGTCTATCCAGTAAGCGCCGAGCTGTACGGCGTGCTCCGGTCCCTCATCTGCAGCGCCCGTCGCCGAACCCATGACAAATGTGCCTGCGGGAATTTCAATCATCCCAGCGACTTCGTTGAACAGACGCTCTAAAACCGTAATGGTTACGACATCCTGTAAACTGGTCAGGTCTCCATCTGAGACCGATAGTCCAAAAACGTACTCGCCAGGTCGTTCGGCTGTAAAAGAAGGGCGCGTCGCTGTGCTGTCTGATAGGGAAACGCTGCCTCCGGGCACGCGCCCGACGCTCCAGTGATACGTCAATTCAAGCCCATCGCCGTCCGGGTCGCTGCTTCCGCTGCCGTCTAGCTCTACGAGAGATCCTTGGGCTACCTGCTGGTCTTCACCCGCATCGGCAATGGGCGGTAGATTGCTAGCGGTGCGCACCAGAATGCCCACTTCATCTTCTGCACTCAACTCTCCATCGCTAACGCGCAGGCGGAAGCGGTATTCACCTGCTGCAGATGATACGAAGTAGGTTTGCACGGCCGTTGAATCGGCGATTTCAACGCTGTCGGGCGCTGAAACTACGGACCAGCTATAGGTTAGCTCATCTCCGTTGGGATCGCTGCTGTTAATGCCGGAAAGGGGCACGTTTGCACCCGTTCCCACAATTAGATCGGGTCCAGCATCGGCTATCGGAGCGCGATTGTCGCTGCTGGCTGCCGTAACGAGTACGGTGTCGGGGAGGCTCAACGCCTCGCCATCATTGACGACTAGGACAAAGGTGTAAATACCTGCAGTGGTGGGAATAAACTGGAAGCGCACCTGGTCGTCTGGCGAGATAACAACCTGCGTGCGGTCGCTGCCGGCCTGCTCCCAGAGATAGGTGAGGGTGCCACCTTCCGGGTCGCTACTTTCGGCCCCGCTAAGCGTCGTGCGCGTTCCTGTTTCTACCTGTTGGTCTTGACCTGCATTGGCAACGGGACGCTCGTTGGGAGCAGGAGGAGCAGGTGGGGCACTGCAGGCAGCTGCCCAAACCACAAAGGGCAGGATAAGTGTACGGCGTATCCACGGAGAGATCATTCGGTTTTTCATCGAGTTAGGTCGGCGTAAAGTACGGGGGGAGCTGCAGGAAGAAAGAGGGGTGTGGGTAGACCTATGATAAAAGTAAGTAAGCAGACTGTCAATCGGATCTATGTGCTGGATGACAAAAGAGAATGCGACGATTATATTGGACGCCAGAGGAGTTAACGTTTGTGACCCATTTGCCATGTCGTCAAGACGCGCACGAGGCCAACCTCGGTCTCTTTGATGGAACAGTTCCCCATCAGAGGGTTAACCATGCCCTAGCAAGAGGTCAGAAAACGATTCTGCTCGGTGAGCAAACGCGCTTGCCCTATTTTCCCGATGATGATCGCCTGCCCAAGCTGCACGCTGGGGATCCGCTTGTTTTGCTGCTGTGGAAGGTGTTGCGAAAGATTCCGGAGAATTTGCGTCAAGCTATTTTGGACGCACCCTTGAGCTTGACGTTGTTGCGCAGCGATCACCTGCTCTATTTTGACACGTATCGCTGCCATCAGGCGATTCACATTGGGCGACGCCGTCGGACGATCTACCTGCCCGAACGCCTCTTACACTCTGCCGAAGAACGCGGGTATGACTATTGGGCACTGGCAGAGGGAATCATTTTTGCCTCTTGGCAACTTCTCGATTATCTGCTCTTAGTGGATACCATCGGTGCGTATCAGGCGCTGCTGAAAAAACTGCCAGCCCATCGGTTGGGAGAGGCGCTGCAGCTCAAGTTAATCGAGACGCATAACCAGCATCGGCGTGACAGCGTGGACGCCAACCGTTCAGAGCTGGGAGAATTTGCCGATGCCTATCGAGCGCGGCTCTTGGCCCTGCGCCCTGACAGAGTTGTTAGGGAAGATTACTTTGGTCTTGCGCACGAGTTATTTGACGTTGAGATCGAGCGAGCTTGGGCGCTGGATAAGATGGAGCGGATAGCGCAAGTTTTTGAATTTCCCCGCCTGTTTCACTTTGACCGCGATATCATTCACGGATTGGCCCGTGAGATGGCGGAGGCTCGTCAACAGAGCGTCGACCCGGGAACATTTGCCGACGTGCTGCACGACTATCGCGATGCGCTGCGCTTTGAGCGAGATCCGCTCAAGACGACTTTGGGTAAGACCGTTATGCCCAAACCACGGGCCACTTTTTTACAGGCCGTTGTTTTCCTTGGGGCAGCAGGGATACGCAACTTTTTTATCGCTTATGCAGAGGGAGAAGAGGAGGATGTAAGGGCGCTTATGCATCCGCTATGGATGTATCTCTGCTCGCTTAGCTCCGATCCGGCGGGTATTTTTTCGCGCATTGGCCGATGCCGAGCCATTGGGAGAGAAGGGCTCAAAGAGGACTGGGAACGGCTCCTAGCGGGGATTCTTATTCGACTGGATCGAGCGGAAAACTACAAGCAGTTGGTTGCTGAAGTAGGCGCGATGGGTACCGGCGTGCGTGAAGAGCTGCTCGCGCTTGTTCGCGCGCAGCGTTTGGCAGAAGAAGATGAGTGGGAGGTATTCAAAGGACAAAAGCAAGGCATCGTTACCCATGCTTGTATCGCGCTGGATGCATTAGATGGGTTTAGCCCAGAGGTCGAAGAGGTCGATTGGCACAGCGATGATATAATTTGCGCTGTCCTTGCCGATCGCCCGCACAGGTTTAGCTCTGACCCCAGCGGAATTTTAATGTATATGCGCACATATAAAAATACCATGGAACGATTTGGGGGTGGGGATCCCGACAGCCTATTTATTCTGGCTTCTATACTAGTGCGTATGGATAAATCCGAAAAATATGACAAACTACTCGAGTGCGTATATGCAATGGGCAAGCCCGCTTTTTCTGCACTACACGCCGTATTTGAACAGATTCCAGAACGCGATATGGAACGTCGAGAAATTCTTAAGCAGTCGCGCATTTTATGGAGCCGAATGATGGCCCGGACGCGAAAAAGAGCGGTAAAGGGTAGGAAATCATGAGAAGATGTATATGCGGCTTCCTCATTTTTTTAGTGGGATGTGCTGCCCTGGGAGGACCGCCGGGAAATCGCAAAGAATTGGTTGATGCGGTCGGGGAGGGGCTTCGCCAGCTTGACCTTACTGGAGAAATTGTCTGGGTAGGTCTGAGAGATGCGGCGGGCAAAGAGACGGCGTCCACCCAGGCGATTGAAGAATATGTTTTATCGGGATTAGTCCGTATGGGCGTGTCTTTTTCGATGCCTGAAAGCGTTCCTAGTACGTGGCCTGATGGCGTTATACCCTGGGAGGAAGGCGCTCCTGAGCGTCGAGTACTGGGTGGCCAGCTGGTCGAAGATGGATCTTGGGGATACCTCCGACTCTCTGTCGTGGATGGGGCGCGAGGTGATAGAGTACAGGCTGCTGTGCGAGGCATAGAGATACGGCATATCGAAGACGAAGTTGCACAGCGCGCGCGGGCCGACGGAAAGGGAGACGAAGGTCTGCCAATAGAGGTCGAATTGCACTGGGTCGTCTTGCGCAGTGAAGGAGATATTCGTCGTCAGATTGAGCTACGCGAAGAGAGCACGCTGCGCGAGGGTGATCAGCTGCAGGTGCGTTTCAGGCTCAACCGAGACGCTCAGGTATATGCCTTTCTATTTAGCTCAGAAGGAGAGCGTATTTCGTTAGTCACGGATGAGTATCGCTATTCGGGATTACCGTATTACGGTCCAGGCGAAAATAGCTGGATAACGATGACGGAACCAGACCGCGTGTATACCGCTTATTTTATGGTTGGAGCGCGTCTGTTAGAAGAGAATTCCGCTGAGTTTTTTGAACGTCTCGACGAACTCGTAGAGCAGAGGCAGGTCGACCGGTATATGGGTTTGGAAAAGCAGGATGCTACGCTGGTAGAATTCGTACAGCGAAGCTTCGTCAACGGGCTACCCATTCGCGTAGTGCGGGGTATGGAAGAAGTTACCCCCGGGCGGGTAGAGACGATGGTCTATAGCGATGGAACTCGGATCCAGAGCACTGCCGAAAAATGGAATGCGCCGGTGATCGTGCGCGCCTTTAGTTTTTCTGTTCAGTGATACGCTTAAATAGGAGCTATATATGGCACACATTAAAATTACCTACATTGGGCACGCTTCTTTTTGCTTTCAATCGCAGAAGGGTACGACCATCTATTTTGACGCCTGGCTCGATGAGAATCCGCTATCGCGGCTCAAGCTTGCGAAAGTGGAGAGAGCAGATGTCGTTGTCGCAAGCCATGGCCATAACGACCACATTGGCGACAGCTTTGCGCTTTGCAAAAAAACGCGAGCAAAGTTCGTGGGCAATTACGAACTCTGTTTAGCCGCCCAAGCCAACGGACTGAAGCTGGGGTCGCGCGCACTGCCTCTCAATCCCGGTGGATCGACCAAGGTGAAAGATGTGCGCTTTACGATGGTCCAAGCTTTCCATTCACTGTCTCTCTCTCCGCGCGTCTTGCCGACAGTCCCTGGAGAGGAGTCCGTGTTTCATGCCGACGGTGCGGTGGGTGGCTACGTGATGTCTTTTGATAATGGCATTAGCATTTACAACACTTCGGATACCTGTTTATTCAGCGACATGCAGCTTATCGGCCAGATGCACGGGCCGCAGGTGGCTATTTTGCCCGTTGGAGGAAAGTTTACGATGGGCGTTCGTGAGGCAGCACGTGCTACCAGCTATATTCGTCCGGACATCGTCATTCCCTGTCACTACGGCGAACCCGTGGGACAGCCCGCAGACATAGATGAGCTAAAGGCGCAGGTCGAGTTTCTTTCGCCGAATACGGAAGTGGTGGCTCTACGTCCAGGACAGTCCGTTACCTATACGGCGAGCTCATACCGAATAGGGAGATAAGCACCCGTCGACGTGCAGTCTAGAGGACCGAAGCAATAGCGGTACACAGCACGTCCATATTGGCGCCCGTCATTCCGGCCACGTTAATACGTCCCCCGCCGACAATGTAAATAGCATACTCTTCGCGCAGTCTTTTGACTTGCTCATCGCTCAGTCCCGAATAGGAAAACATGCCGCGCTGGCGGGCGATAAATGAAAAATCTCCCTGCGCCCCTTTTTCTGCCAGCGTGTCGACGAGGAGTCGGCGCATTCCGTTAATGCGGGCCCGCATTTGGGCCACTTCATCCTCCCACTGAGAGCGAAGAGCCGCGTCTGATAAAATTTCTGCAACGATGGCCGAACCGTGGGCGGGCGGATTGGAATAGCTCGTTCGCACGGCAATCTTTAAGTGGCTGAGACCGCGCGCTGCAGCTTCGCTGTTTTTTGCTACGAGGGTAAGGGCGCCAATGCGTTCTCGATAGAGACCGAAGTTTTTGGAAAAAGAGGAGGCGATCAGCAGCTCCTGTCCGGGCCGACAAAGGGCTCGCAGTCCGGCGGCATCTTCCTCGAGTCCGTCGCCAAATCCCTGGTAGGCAAAATCGACTAGGGGCAGCCAACCGGCTTCCTGTGCGACGTCCGCAATCTCTTCCCACTGATCTGATGTGGGGTCTACGCCGGTTGGATTGTGGCAACAGCCGTGCAAGAGCACTATGTCTCCGGCCGGTACGGTCCTTAGGGCTTCGATCATAGAGGCAAAGTCGAGTCCATTGTTTGATGCATCAAAGTAGGGATAGTTCTGAACGTCGATTCCAGCAGATTGAAAAATCTTTGGATGGTTGGCCCAGGTAGGCTGACTCAGCCATAGCCGCGCTGAGGGGAAATGGCGCGCGAGAAAATCCCCGGCGATCCGTAGTGCGCCCGTTCCACCGGGGCTTTGCACTGTCACGGCTCGTTCGCTGCGAATAATTTCGTGATCTTCGTTTAGGAGAAGCGTCTGCACGGCGCGGTTGTATTCTGGCGTTCCGTCAATGGCCAAATAGCTTTTGGAGGTCGCACTGGACACAATGCGCCTCTCCGCCTCAGCTACGGAAGGTAAGATGGGTGTTTTCCCTTCATCATCCTGGTATACGCCCACCCCGAGGTTAATTTTTTGTGGATTAGTATCGCTTTTGAAGGCGGCGCTGAGCCCCAAAATGGGGTCAGCTGGAGCCATATCTAATTTTTCAAACATTGCGTACCTTTGCGTTAAATAAGAGTGATGCTCTAAAAATAATAACAGATAGTTCGAGAGGGAAACCGTGTTAAAAAAACTCGTTCGAGCGTGTGGGTATGATGTGCGTCGACGCCGGTGGAGACCGGAGCATCTTGCCCGATTGGTCGAAGCGCGGACGGTGGTAGACGTAGGGGTTGCTTCTGGCACGTGGGAACTGTACAAAGCCTTTCCCAACGCGCGCTTTGTCCTAGTGGAACCGCTGCGCGATTACGAACCAGAACTGCAGAAAATAGCGCGTCAATATCGATGCGACATCGTGTATAAGGCCCTAGGGGATGTTGAAGAGCGGCGAGAAATATATGTGGATTCTGAAATACGTACGCGCTCTTCTTTGCACGAAAGGACGGAACTCACGCGCACTGGATCTGTGCTGGAGAAAAGGGAAATAGAAGTAACGACGCTGGATCGACTGCTCGAATCACATCCCGATTTAGAGAGGCCACTGCTCTTAAAGATCGATACAGAAGGATACGAGTTAAACGTCATACGAGGGGGAGCGGCTTTTCTACGTCAGGTTGACGTGGTTATAGCCGAAGTGTCCGTTGCCGAGCGTTTTTCCGGTTCATATGCTTTTGCCGAGTTTATTGGCACGATGGCCGAAGAGGGGTTTGACGTCCATGACTTTTTACGCCTGAGCTATCGCCGCGATGGTACGGGCACCCAGATGGCCGATATTGCTTTTGTAAATCGCGACCGATTAGGCTAACGTCGACGGTAGGTGGCAAAGGTCAGTTCATCTTCGCTGCGGCATTCGACTCTATTCCACTCCGTCCTTTCCCAAGACGGAAAAAAAGCATCTCCGTCGACCTGTTCTGGTATATGGGTCAACACCATCTCGTCGATTTGAGTCAGGGCCAGTCGATATATCTCAGCTCCACCTAGGATAAAGACTCTACCTTTGGCTTCCCGCTCGGCGCGTGTATAGGCAGCTTCTAGGCTGGTGAAGACTTCGGCGTCCCCCTCCGCGGAATAATCCGCGTTCCGACTGAGGACAATGTTGAGTCGGCCGGGAAGCGGGCGGATCTGAAAGGATTCATACGTCTTTCTACCGGCAATAACTGGATATCCGCGGGTCGTATCGCGGAAGTGTTTCATATCTGCTGGGTAGTGCCAAGGAATATCGTTTTTGCTGCCAATCACGCCGTTGCTACTTATGGCTGCGATAATGGTTTTTATCACGATGATGCTTCTCCAGGGTGAAAAAAGGGGTAGACGACGTCGTGCTTTGAGCGTTGAGCCTCTCCGACGGAGCCGGAAAATACCACTTGGCCCTCATCTAACATAAGGAGTCGTCCATCGAGTCGGTCAATGCTCAGCAACTCGTGCGTTACAATAACGATTGTGATACCCAATGCTCGATTGAGCGTCAGCAAGAGTTCATCTATTTCCGCTGCCGTAACGGGGTCGAGTCCTGCGCTGGGTTCGTCGCAAAAGAGAATTTCGGGATCTAGCGCCATTGCACGAGCAAGTGCCACTCGTTTGCGCATGCCCCCCGATAATTCGCTGGGCATGCGATCCTGCGTTCCCTCGAGGGATACGCTGGCCAGCCGCAAGCGGACAATTTGCTCAATCTGAGCAGGGGGCAGATCCGTATGCATCTCTAAGGGAAGAGCGATGTTTTCGCCTACGGTAAGTGAGTTGAGTAACGCCCCGTATTGAAACATGACGCCAAGGCGTTTGGCCAACTCAGACTGACTTTCTTCATCGAGGTTAGCCGTATTTATGCCCAGGATCTCAACGCGCCCTTCGCGCGGCTCAATCAGGCCGGTGATGGTCTTTAGTAACGTGCTTTTACCGCATCCGCTTCCCCCCAGTATGACCGCAATTTCGCCCTTCCCAACCTCGGCATCGATACCTTTTAAAACAGGAGTCTCGCCGTAGTCGACGCGGAGATTGGCTATGCGAATGGCCGTTTCCATGAGGGCACTAGTAGAAAAGCAGGTTAAAGGCGAGGTCGAGGACAATAATCCCGACGAGTGAACTGACGACTGCCGAAGTTATAGCCTGGCCTACTCCCACCGCTCCGCCGCTAAAGTTTACACCTCGATAGACGGCTATGACTGTGATGATCCACGCAAAAAAAGCGCTTTTGATCAACCCAGTTAGAATGTCTTTCAAAAAGAGCGAGGAGAGGATTTGCGTGACAAAGGCTGCCGGGGAAATACCCATGGAGAAGACGCCAATAACCGTGCCGCCGAGGATGCCTACAAAGTCGGCCATGACGGTTAGTAGTGGAACCGTTACAACCATCGCCCACATTTTTGGAACAGCGACAAAGCGAAGGGGTTCAAGGGCCATGGTGCGAAGTGCGTCCAGCTCTTCGGAAAACTTCATAGTGGCGATCTCTGCTGCTATCGCAGACCCAGATCGTCCAGCGACCATAATTGCGGTCATAAGAGGGCCCAGCTCGGTGGTGATGCCAATGGCCAGCAGATCGGCCACATAGATGTCTGCGCCAAACTGGCGCAGCTGAGCTGCTGACTGTAGAGCCGAAACGGCGCCGATTAGAAATAAGATGAGCCCGATAATTGGCAGGGCTTGAGCTCCAATTGCATAGGCCTGGTCAACAAAGGCATCTCGTCGAATAGCGCGTCGATTCCATAGGGCTTGGACGCTAAAGTAGCTGAGATCAGCCATGAGATAGAGAAAGTCTGCTGCGTGTTCGATAAATCTATAAGCCGAAGCACCGAAACGCTCTAAGAAGGGGATACGCGCCGGCGTTGGCTTGGCCGCAGCAGGAAGAGGAGTGGCAAATTGAAAAATAGACTGTAGATGTTCGGGGAGGGGGCCTAGTTGCAACGAGCTTTCATGCTGATTCGCCAGCGCTGAAAGCTGATGGAGAAACAGAGCGCCCGCTGTGTCGAGACGCTCTAGTGTATCGAGATTTACCTGCCACTGAGCTGAGGGATGTTCGGAGAATAGCAGGCGAACGGTTTGGTCGACTTCGGAGAGGTTGCTAAGGACCAGCGCATCGCTGAGAAATAGAGTTGACCCTTGGTTATAAACGGAGCTCATAGCAGGTAGACGAAACGCAGCAATGCCTGCTGCTCGGATTGCAGGCGCAGGATGGGTTTTCTGCGCTGCACGTCGAGGACCAAATCGAGGTTGATATAGCGACTAAGCTGTATGCGCCAGCGGTTTTCTAGGGAAAATTCCCAGGCCTTTGTTCTGAGGCCGGGGATAAGGAGTTCGAACTCGGAGTCGAGGCTGACAAAGCGCGAAATACGCGAGTCGAGAACGAGCAGCGTTTCCAAACCGGTGCTCGTAGCAGTTTCAATTTGACGTGCCGTGGTCCGGTCCTGGCTCAGGTCATAGGTGTCAAAGACATAGGTTTGTCTCGCACCGAGACCAACGCGCATGGCTAAGTTGAGCGGGAAGCTGCGCACGAGCTGAGCGTTTATGCCGAATCCCTGGCTAAATTCAAGGGGACTGAGCGCGGGTGAGATGGTGAATTCACTGATGTTGAACAGCGAGGTGGTATCACCCTTGGTGTTAATTTGACTGAGGCGTTGGGGTTGATCAAATCGCGCTTCAGTAGCAAATAATTTGGTCGATATTTGTCCGCGTAGGTAGGGGCCAAATCGATCAGAGAGGCCGCGGTATATGTACGTGCCGCGCAGGTCGAGGTCATCGATCGACTTACGAAATGCGTCGCCTTCTTCGCGCGTGAAACCCTCTTCGACAATAAACCGTATGTTGGCAAAGGTGTTTTCTGAATTATAGCTAGTTCGGCCAAATACCTGAGCTGAAAGCGAAAAGATAGACAGGTCGTTGCCCGTCGTATTTTGCGAGGTGGTAAACTGGGTAGAGCCGCTCAGCTGCCATGAAGTTTTCCAATTTGAGGAGCGGCCCTGCCCGAGCAAGCCCTGCAAGGTGGGCGGGTAGAAGCCGATAAAGCGGAGCGTGCTGGTGTCGACGACAAGGTTGCGCTGTATGAGCTCTCCCGGCTCGAGGCGCACGCTAAATTTGCGCGTTGTCGATATGTTGTCGCCTACGCTGAGCACCGTGTAGACGCCCGGCGGGAGTAGCCACGTTTTTACGGCTTCTCCGCGTTCTTCCTCAATCCCAAATCCAATACCATAGTTTTCTCGCTGGTCTTGCCAATACAGCTCGTAAGACTCATTTACGGAAGTCCGGTTGTCATCGATTACGTTAATGACGAGCCCCGACCAAAAAGGCTTAACGAGCGTGGTCATTCCTTCGCGGACCTCGACGGTGCGGCTCATCATTTGAGCGATGGACCCCGAACCGATAAAAACCTCATAGTAGCCAGGGGCAAGCATGACGCCGGTGCCAGGGTTGGCCTCAGTCACCTCGTCGTTACCCTGAAATACGCGGTAGCTCGGTTCGTTTAGGGGATTGGACATTGCGGGGACAAAGAGAAAACCCTTCCCCTTGGGTATGAGCGAGGGGTCGCGCTCTAGCTGCGCGCGAGAAGGCGGTGAAATCCAACTATAGCTCTTGTCTTGGGCCTGTGTAAGTGAGGCTCCCATACAGAAGAAGATGATAAGGAGGTGCAGTAGGCGCATAGTGTTCATTGTGCGATCTTACCCGGAATGAGCTCGTAGTCTTCCTCATCGGTTTCTAGCCTATTGTCTTTTAAATCCTCGACGCTGCTGGTAGGTACGACTTGGAGAGAATCGATGGTGAGTTCTTCCGTAGAGTTACCCCGCTGCATATTGAGAAAGAGAAAATCAATCTCGCGCATGGAGGTTTCCATCTGCTGTCCCAGAATCTGGCTAAATGCAGCCACGGTGTGCTTCATTTTGGGAAAGAATACCTGACGTTCCTCATCAAAGTCTTTTTGCCATACCACTAGGGCATCTTCTTGGCGCACCAGCTCCATACTCATTGCAAGATGGGACGCCCATACGTCTCCGCTGTCGAAGCGTTCCACTGCCTTTACCACACCACTGAGCACATAGTCTGGGCGCCGGTCGTAAAAGTCGCGGTCGCCGCCTACATACGTAAAGAGGTTGGCCTGGCGTAGATACTGCTGAACAGCATCAGTAAAGAGATCTCCCGGTCGCGTGATCCAACTGTGTAGCGGATCGCGATGTAGTTCGTATCGGTCGCGGCGGAAAACGATTTCCGTGCGGTTGTAGGCCCGCTGGACATCGAATGTTTTAACCTGGACCTGAACAGCGTAGGGGCGCTCAGACTGAGCTAAGCCACCTTGCACAACTTCGGTGCCAAAGTCGTAGAAACGCCGCTGAGGGAGCTCCGCATTGCCCCCGAGAATTTGTGCACAACCGCTGCATACAAGAGCGATTGAGAGAGGCAGGACATATTTCCGAGCGTTATTCTGAGCCACTATTACGTCCTCCCCCGCGGATGAGCACGGCCGGGTTCTCGCGGATTAGCTCCGTTGTTTCGCGAACGTTTTGTAGGGTCTCTTCTAAATCCTGCATAGCGCGAAGCAGGTTTTGTCGGCTCGCGCCAACAGTTTGGTCAACGCCGACAAACGTTCGGTCTATGTTCTGCACCATGGTGTCGGCCCGTGCTATGAGAAGGGGTAGGGGACCGTCCATCTGCAGGCGGATCGCTCGCATAGTTTCACTAAAGTCGTCGACCGAACGCTGCACCTGGTCTCCGGCTAGCAGACTGTGAAGTGAATCCATCGTTGCGTTCATGCTCTGAGTGGTCGATGTGAGTAGTTGGCTTGTTTGACGGATTTGGAGAAGCGTGCTGTCCAACGTTGAGCGGTTGTCCTGTACAAAGTCGTTTGTCGTCTCGACTAGGTCGCCCGCATTGGACAGCAGACGCGTAAAAACGAGCTGATTCTCTGTGCTGAGTAACTTGTTGAAGTTATCGACGGACTGTTCAATTTTGACGGTTAAAACTTCTGCGCGCTCTTGAAGGTTGCTGAAGAATGTGTCGCCGGCTCTGATGGGAGAACCGGAGGGGAGCGGAGCGGCTTCGTTGCTCCCGCCGTATAGTTCAATGTACTTGAGGCCGGTTATTCCGAGCGATGCCATGCGTGCTTCGGTGTCTACGCGAATTGCGTTTTCTGCGCTGCGCTGCTCAACGGATATCTCGACTACGACCGTATTAACGTCTTCAGCAGAAATGTAAATATCTTCGACTCTTCCTACGCTATAGCCGAGATATTTGACGGCTGCTCCTTTGTTGAGGCCGCTGACGGGCGCGTCGGTGAACTCAATGGTGTAAAGGTCTCTTTTACCCAGAAGCCGGGTCCCGATTACCGCTGCAAGAAAGAGCCCAAGCGCGGAGAGGGCGACGAGAAAAAAAAGTGCAAGTCGTACTTTTTGTGCCCTAGTGGCCATGGAATGTCTCTCTGTTCAAAACAGAGCAGGTCGAGTGAATGGAGTGCATTTACTGTGCCTTGTGGGAATATGAGAATTGTACAAGTCTTTTGCAAGCGCGCAGATTGGCCTGGGCGGCTATGCGGTAGGGAGGATGACGCGCAGGGCCTTTGGAACCGAAGTTACCCTTAGCGTCGTGGTGCCACAGCGCTCACCGTCAGCAGAGAACAAACGTTCGGTTTCGCCTGAAATTTCCAGCGCCTCTGTGCGCACTATGTGCACGGATGGATGGTGAATATGGCGACCGAGAAATACGCTGGGGAGCAGAGATAGAGCCTGTGCATAAGTGAGCGGCTCTATGATGCACACGTCGAGTAGGCCGTCCTGTGGATCGGCATTGGGCGCGATTTGCATGCCGCCCCCGTAAGAGCGGGTATTGGCACTGGCAACGAGAAAGACAGGCCCCTCAAAACGCCCGAACGAACCGCTTAGGGTTGTTTGGGGTGGTGTAAAATGTCGCAAATGGCGCAGTGCTTGTAGCACATAGCCCGCCGTCCCGCCCAGCGGAGCCTGCCCCGCCTCCATGGCCGCGCTCACTTCGGCATCAAATCCGTAGGCGACAACGGTGGAAAAATAGCGGTCCCCGCAGCGGCCCAAGTCGATGGGGACGGCGCGCCCCTCGACCAGCGTTTGCACGGCTTTGCTAAGGGTGCGTGGCACGCCGAGGCCCCGTGCAAAGTCGTTGGCAGTGCCAAAGGGCAACAGGCCTAGGGTCGTCGGCGTGTTTAGAAGCGCTGGTACGACTTCCGACAGGGTGCCGTCCCCTCCGCAAACGGCCACTGTTTCAACGCCCTCAGAGACGGCCTGCGCAGCGAGTTGGTAACCGTGTCCCTTTTGGTGGGTATAGTGCAGTTCGACGGTTATACCGTCTCGCTGTAGTTGCAGGGCAGCCCGTTCAGCAAAGCGTCGAGCACGTCCCTGGCCTGCTACGGGGTTGGCCAATATCCAAATCATGGTTTGCCGTTGTAGAAAATGGAGTTCGTTCCTATGTATGATACGATAATGTGGTCCCATTGCCCACGGGGAGAATGTCTTAGTGTCTGATGCTACAGAGGACAACAAAAAGCAGGACAAGCGAGAGCTGCGCGAGCAAATAGCGCATCCCTATATAACGAGGCAGCACCTGAAGCCCCCTCGTGCCAAGGAGGAGAAGCCCTCGGAGGACAGGCCTCTCAAAGGGGCTAAACCTTGTGATTGAACAGACTAGCTCCTATATTTACAAGTCTAAATATTTACTGTATTTATGAGTCTATTTTGCACTTTGTGTAGTCGATAAAACTGGGCTTTTACCGATTAATGATAAGAGAATTCTACGAAGGAAGAACGGTATTATTGACGGGGGGCACGGGCTTTTATGGCCAGGGTCTCTTGGCTAAGATGATGCGTTCTCTACCCGGTATAGCCAAGATCTACGTGCCAATTCGAGCGGCTAAGAACCGAGACGGGACGCATATTCCCGTAGAGCAGCGTCTGCGCGCGCTACTTGAGGAAGCGGCCGTATTCAATCGGTTTCGCGAGGAAGATCCCGAGGGCTTTGCGACATCAGCTCAGAAGGTGGTCGCCGTCCAGTGCGATATGCTCAAACCCGGTTTGGGACTCGAAGATGCGGTGCGCGCTCGGCTAGAAGACGAGCTCGATATACTCGTGAGCTGTGCAGCTACGGTTTCTTTTGACGATCCGCTCGACCATTCTCTCCAGCTAAATACGCTTGGTCCGAAAGAGATACTCGAACTGGCACGAGGGTGTAAAAAGAACCCCACGCTAGTGCACGTGTCCACGGCTTACGTAAGCGGTCGACAGACCGGATCGATAGAAGAGGAATTACTGCCTGTCGATCGAGATATAAAGCAGATTATGGAAGGGGATCACGTTGGTGAGCCCTTTGACGTGGAGCGAGAGATCGCCGATGGACTAGCCCTCTGTAGTGAGATTCGGACTCGCGGGGAGAGCGTCGAGCAAGAGACCCTATTTCGTCGCGAGATTCTCGAACAGAGCCGATCTGGGCCCCTTTCAGACGCGCGACTGGCCAAGCTAATGGACGGTCATCGTCGGCGCTGGATCGAAAGCGAGTTGGTTCGCGAAGGCATGGAGCGAGCCCAAGCTCGTGGCTGGAATGACGTTTATACGTATACCAAGGCAATGGGAGAACAGCTTCTGGTTAAGACGCGCGGTCAGGTGCCGCTGGTAATCGTGCGTCCGGCTATTACCGAAAGCAGCCTAAATGACCCCGAACCTGGCTGGATTCACGGCCTGAAGGTGACGGATCCGCTCGTCGTCGCCTACGGGCGCGGTATGGTTCCCGACTTTCCGGCGCGCCGCGGGGCCGCTATGGATCTCGTGCCAATCGATATCGTGATCAATGCGATCGTGCTGGCGCCGACTCGGGCCGATGCCGATACCGTCCGCGTTTTTCACGCCGCTACTAGCGGTCAAAACCCGCTTTTGAATACGCAAATGTTCGAATATGTGAAAGGCTACTTCTCTGCGTACCCTCTGTTGGCTAAAGATGGCTCGCGTCCGGAATTGGTAGAATGGACCTTTCCCAGTGTGAGCGCCTTTCGCCGCGCGCTTCGATGGCGATATATGTATCCGATTGAAGTGCGTCAGTGGCTGCTCGATAAACTGCCGGAAGGACAGAAGGCCAATCGAAAAAAGAGGCGATTGGGGGCCATTAAAACTCGGCTGAAGCGCGTTCTGTATTTTGTCGATTTATTTAGTCCCTACACGACGCTGGACTGTCGCTTCCAGATGGTAAAAATGCTCGAGTTGTACGAGTCTTTGTCGCCCGAAGAGCAGCGAATTTTTAACGTAGATGTCCGCCAGATCGATTGGGAACAATACTATCAGCATACGCATCTGCCCGGACTGCGTCGTCACGTGCTCAGGGAAGAGGGTGCAGTTGACCCCGTCATGGCCGATGTCGACGACTAATTGTCCTCGGCGATAAATCCCTCTGTTCCCCGGGCTCAGTTTCCCATGTATCCATACCTACTACACATCGGACCCATAACCATTGCCAGCTTTGGCCTCATGGTCGCGCTGGGTTTTCTGGCAGCGCTAGCCGTGTTGACGCGAGAACTCAAGCGTAGAGGAGTGCCTGAAGGAGAAGAGCTGGCTTCCTCTATTATTACTACCGCTATGATCGGCGGATTGATTGGTTCGAAGCTGTACTTTGTGCTCTTTGAGACGCCGTCTGATTTGGAATGGGGCGAACTTTTCGATGTGATATTCTCCGGCTACGGCTTGACCTGGTACGGAGGATTTATCGTTGCCACCGCTGCGGTTATGTGGCAGATGCATCGTCGGTCTGCTCCGCTTTTAACGGTGGCAGATGCGGGAGCTATGGCCCTTGCTGTGGGATATGCCATTGGGCGAATAGGCTGCCAGCTTGCCGGTGACGGAGATTATGGTGTGCCTACCGATCTTCCCTGGGCGATGGCCTATCCCAACGGAGTCGTCCCCACGTTGGAAAAAGTGCACCCAGCGCCGGTCTATGAAACGCTGTCTCATCTAGCTATTTACGGCTGTTTGTGGAAGCTGCGAGATCGCCTTGCATTGCCAGGTTTGGGGTTCAGCCTGTACCTGATTCTATCGGGAGTAGCTCGTTTTGCCGTGGAATCCATACGCATCAATCCGCGCGTTGTATGGGGCCTTAGTGAGGCACAGCTCATCAGCGTTGCGATGATCGCCCTGGGATGCGTTTGGGGCTTGTCGCTTGTCAGGCGAGCGACCGTTAATAAGGAGAATGTCGAGTGAGTGAAAAGGTCCGTTATCCGCGCGTTTCCAGCTTTAAAAGCGCCGAAGCATTTCGTTTCCATCTGGCCTCGATTGGCGTGAAAATGGGCTGTGATGACGAAGTGATGAAAGCCCCTGAATCACCGCTTGCCGATGAATATACCTTGGGAGCGTTTACCGTGGGAAATCGGTTTTGCATACAACCGATGGAGGGGTGGGACGGCACTGAGGACGGCGAGCCAACCGATTTGACGCGTAGGCGCTGGCAGAACTTTGGGTTGAGCGGCGCCAAGCTGATCTGGGGGGGAGAAGCTTTTGCCGTAGTGCCCGAAGGGCGGGCAAATCCAAACCAACTCATGGCACGCCCCGGTTCTCAGCAAGCCATGGCCGAGCTTAGAAAGATTTTGCTCGATGCACACGGAGAGGTGATGGACAGCACTGATGATGTGCTGCTGGGGCTGCAGCTGACGCATTCGGGGCGTTTCTGCCGTCCTTTCCGCAAAGATCGGATGGAGCCGGCTATTCTCTACCGTCACCCCATACTCGACGGCAAGTTTGGCCTAGACGATGACTATCCTCTCATGGAAGACAGCTATATTGACGACCTCATTGGTCACTATGTGCGCGGGGCTAAGCTAGCGTGGGAAGCGGGCTATCAATTTGTCGACGTCAAGCACTGCCACGGCTACCTTGGGCATGAGTTTCTCAGCGCCTACCAGCGCCCCGGTCCCTACGGCGGATCCTTTGAGAACCGCACGCGTTTCGCCCGGCAAATTATCGAAGGTATTCGAATAGAAGCGCCAGGCCTGCAGGTGGGCGTGCGCCTAAGCGTCTTCGACTTTGTTCCGTTTCGACCCGACCCAGAAGGCGGTGATGAACGGCGCATGGGCAGCGGTATTCCCGAAGATTTTGCCGCCGCGCTCCCCTATGAGTACGGCTTTGGTCTCGATCCCTCTGATCCACTGCGCGTCCATCTCGACGAGGCGTTTCAATTTATCGAGATGCTCAGTGGACTAGGCGTCGAACTCGTCAATATTTCCTGCGGCAGCCCCTATTACAACCCTCATATTCAACGTCCGGCTCTCTTCCCGCCCTCAGATGGCTATCAGCCGCCGGAGGATCCGCTCGTTGGCGTGGCGCGTCAGCTCGATGCCGTCGCCTCCGTAAAGGAGCGCTTCCCGCACTTGGCCGTAGTAGGGTCGGGATACTCCTATTTGCAAGAGTACTTACCGCACGTGGCACAGCACTACGTGCGTGCTAACAAAGTTGACTTCCCCGGGTTGGGCAGAATGGTGCTCTCCTATCCGGAGCTCCCGCGCGACGTCCTATCAGAGGGCAAGATGGCGCGAAAATTGATTTGCAGAACGTTTAGTGATTGCACGACTGCACCTCGCAACGGCATGGTGTCGGGATGCTTTCCGCTCGACGAATTCTACAAGGAGCGCGAAGAGGCAAGCGCGCTTAAAAAGCTGAAGGCGAGTTAGACGCGATGGGAGGCTTGGATGGAACCGTTGCCGTCGTCACAGGAGCGGGGACGGGAATCGGTCGCGCCGTCGTCTATACTCTGGTAGAAGCCGGTGCGCGAGTCCATATGTGGGGACGTCGCCTTGACGTCTTGCGCGACGCTGCTGATGAGCTCGATGCCGATCGGGTATGCCTAACAGGGTGTGACGTTTCCGACCGAGACCAGGTGCGGGAAGCGGTCGACAGGGCGCTGGGGCATTGGGGAGAGGTAGGGCTCCTCGTCAATAACGCGGGTATCAATACGAACCCTCGGTCCGTAGCCGACGTAGATCCGTCCGATTGGGATCGCACGGTCGACATCAATCTGACCGGAGTGTTTAACGTCACGAGGGCGCTGTTGCCCTCGCTGCGATTACAGCGGTCTGGTACCGTTATCAACGTTGCATCGGTTGCTGGTTTGCGTGCGAGTAAAGTGGCAGGTGCCGCCTATTCAGCGACGAAACACGGCGTCGTTGCGCTGAGCAAACAGCTCAATGAGGAAGAGGTCGAAAACGGCATTCGCGCCTGTGCAATTTGCCCGGGTGAGGTAGAAACGCCGATACTCGACCAGCGAGTTGAGCCTGTAAGTGTCGCGCGCAGAGCGGCTATGCTGCAGCCTGAAGACGTCGCAGAAGCCGTGCGCTTTGTGGCTGCCTTACCCGGGCGCGCCTGCGTACCGCTCTTGGTTATCAAGCCCACCGTACAGTCTTTTAATTAAATCGATTATAGCTGGATAAGAGGGTCGTGCATGCCTACTAGGTGAGGCCTTTTAGCCCGTGGCCCGACAGAATGGCGACGAGCTTTTTATCGGGACCGACCGGGTGTTTTTTGCAGTAGGTGCGTATACCTTGCCATACTACAGCCGAAGTAGGCTCTGTGCAAAGGCCTCCGCGGCCCAATGCCTCGAGCCCCTGTTCTATGGCCGCTTCTTCTACGGCTATAACGTCGCCGCCCGATGCGCGTAGGGCTGTCAAGAGCGCCCGGCCCCGGACCGGTTTGGGCAGAGCGATCCCCTCGGCGCGCGTTGTCTGTGGATTGGGGAAGGGCATCACGTCTTGCGCCTCCTGCAGCCAAGCGGCATAGAGTGGGGCGACGCGTTTCGCCTGTACGGCCACTAGCTGGGGTAATTTATCAATTGCACCAGCTGCGTGCATTCGGGAAAATCCCTCGTATAATCCAAGCAGAATGCTGCCGGCGCCGACAGGACAAAAAACAACTTCGGGCGCCTGCCAGTTCAGCTGCTCGACCAGCTCGAATGCCAGCGTTTGAATTCCGTATACAAAGAGGGGATTCCACAGGTGGGAAGCGTATACGGCATCGCTTTGGGCGATATGGTTGAGGAGGGCTTCGGTGGCTTTAGGTCGGGGCCCTTCGACTCGGACGAGTTCTGCGCCGTAGCGCGTTATTTGTGCGAGTTTCGCAGGCGAAGCAGAGGCAGGGCAGAAGACTTTCAGGTGAATTCCCGCTCTGGCTGCGTATGCTGCAATAGAGGCGCCCGCATTGCCTGAAGAATCTTCTACGGCTTCTCGTACGCCGCGCTGCTGTAAAAAACGTACAAGTAGGGCGGAACCGCGATCTTTATAGGATCCAGTGGGCTGAGCCTGATCGCATTTGAGCAGAACAGAATGTCCGTCCACGTCGAAGGGCACGAGCGGTGAGAGGACTTCTCCCAAGGACAGCTCGCCCGCCCATTCGGGGAGGGCTTCAGCATAGCGCCAGGGCGTGGGTGGACGCAGCGCAAGGTGCTCCTTGGGGAAAGATGCCGGCTCTAGTCGACAGGCGAGGGGACCGCTGCAAGAGGGGCAGCAATAAACGCGCAGGGGGTCGGCTACAGGACTGCTGCACTGTGGGCAGTACAGATCCATTTATCAGACCGCCGCCAGTGCGCTGCGGGTGCCCTCGATATCGAAACAGGCGAGTTGGTTTTCGCGCATTAATCGCTGCGCTAAAGCCATTGCTTGGGGCTCGTTTAAGAATCCGTTGTCGATCTCTGCCTGTAGGGATCGGTTTAACCAGCGTCGTGCTTGAATGGCATAGGCTGCCGATGATGTAGGCCAGCTCGTATCCCCTCCAAAGGCAAAGAGTTTGTTGGCAGGAGCGGCGTGGATAAACTGCCGCACAAAGTGCGACGAGGAGAATGGGTCGATGGACCAGGCCCAGCATAGGTCAGCCCAGACGTTTTGATAGTGTTTTACTAGCCCGATTAGTTCGCCGCTGTAGGGGTATGAGATGTGCATAAGAACAAATCGGCAGTCTAAGTAGCGAGCCAGGAGCGGGCAGAGATGGCCGCTGCGAATTCGATCGACGGGCATATTGTTATTGCCGGCGT
The DNA here is from genome assembly GCA_937942165.1 of uncultured bacterium. Classification (GTDB taxonomy): domain Bacteria; phylum Latescibacterota; class UBA2968; order UBA8231; family UBA8231. Next base: position 22,647 of record CALDFW010000052.1, read on the forward strand.
AATAGCCCGTATGGATTTTAAAGGGCAGATCGTATTCTATGGCCAATTCGACGCCGCGTGCCCAGCACCAATCGCCGAGTAAGAGGCGATCCTTCTCCGTTAGCGTATCGCCCCTTAACGACTGGATCAGCACGCGTTCGGCGTCGTCATCGCTGCGCTCCTCCCAGCGCAGCGTGCGGTTATAAGCATGCTGCGCTTTTACCGCGATAGCGCATCGCCCATGCCGGGCAAAGAGAGCCTGCATGGCTTGGCGCAGCGAGGTGAGGTTGGTGACCTCAATGTCGGTCTCCTCGTGAAGGGTGGCAGCGTCGATCTGACCGCTGCAGAAACCTGCCCAGGATAGATCGTAGAGAAAGAAGTCGCGGCCCGAAGGATCCGGCGGGCAGGGCCAGCAAAAATCATCCGTCTGCACGTGGTCGAGACGGGCTTTATCCCGCAGTAGGTGTAAACGGCCGCCGGGCTGGCGCCATTCGAGCAGCTGCGTCTGGGCACGCTCTAGGGACGCGCCGCTGAAATCGTCTATGCCGTAGATTTCGTTGGCCAGAATAGAGACGGCCTCACCATAGCCGGTGTGCTGAACGGCCTCCCAAGCGCTCTGTATTCCGGAGAATCGAGCCGAGAAATCCTTGTTATTCGCATCGTTGAGCGCCTGCATGGCCTCCGGTGTTGCTCCCGCGGAGATTAAATCGGCGGGAATGTAATTGCCGAAGAGGTCTTGCAGGATGTCGGGGCCACGATCGGTCCAATCGTCCTCTTTTCGCAGGTGCTCGTGAGTATCAACCAGTGCTGTTTCTTCGATAGACTGCTCTAAGTCGGTTTTCATTAGCATGCTTTATTTGAAGGGGCATTGCTGCCTATTTGATGGGGTGCGCAGTTCTGACCGGTGATGATATTGCGCAGGTCTCAGTATGTCAATAAGGGGGTTGTGCGCCTCCGTGTCGGATTCTATAATGGAGCCACTATGGATATACATCCGCTCGTTGTGCACTTTCCAATCGCATTGATACCTCTCGGTGCCGTGCTCGATCTGTATGCGCTGTGGCGCGGGGGCAGGCTTTGGCACCAATTTGCCTATACGACAATTGTCGCGGGCGTATTATTTGCCATGGTTGCTGTGCTGACGGGCAATGCCGCCGCCGCAGATCACTGGGAAAAGAGTGAGGTTGCAGGCGTCCTGTCTACGCATGAAGACTGGGCCACAGGGACGCTTTTCTGTGGATTGCTTCTGGTATTGGGGCGATTGCCGCTCCAACTGAAAGGCGATGCTGAACAGAGGAGATGGGCTCTGTGGACAGCGGGATCAGCCGTCGCCGGTGTGCTTGTATTAGCTACGGCTTACTTCGGCGGCGTGCTGGTATATGAATACGGCGTAGGAGTGCAGGTCGGAGGCTGAACAGCCTTATTGGTTAACCTGAGTCGGTAGATGCGTTGCCAATTCGGGATAAAACCACAGCGATAGTAAGAGAATGCACTGTAAGCCGATAAAGGGAATGGCACCTCGATAAATCTGCGGTGTGCTGATGGCGGCAGGGGCCACTCCGCGCAGATAAAACAGGGAGAATCCGAAGGGTGGCGTCAAAAAAGAGGTTTGTAGGTTGAGGGCAATCATGACGCCAAACCAGATGGGGTCGAGTCCCATGCCCAGTAAGACGGGTCCTACGATCGGCACTACGACAAAAATAATTTCAAAGAAATCTAGAAAAAAGCCGAGCAGGAACATGGCGACCATGACTACGAGAAAAGATACGGCTACGCCTCCATCCATACTTTGCAAGTGATGTGCTACAATGTCGTCGCCTCCGTAGCCGCGGAACACAAGTGAGAAGAAAGACGCCCCAACGAGAATTGTGAAAACCATGGCGTTGATCTTGGTCGTTGAACGCATGACATCGCGGAGTACGTCTCGGGTAAAATGCCCCTTGAGTTTCGAAAGCAGCATGGCGCCAACGGCACCTACTGAAGCTGCCTCTGTGGGCGTTGCTATGCCGAAAAGAATAGAACCGAGCACGCCGGTAATTAGAGCGAGCGGTGGGGCCAAGACTCTAATGAGATGGCGTAAGAAGGTGAGGTTGGCTACGTCCTGGCGTTCGTTTTGGGGAAGGGGTGGGACCGCTTCGGGCCGCAACAAGCCTAGGCCGACTATATAGAGAATATAAAGTGCCATCAGCAGTATGCCGGGCACCAGTGCCCCAAGAAACAGGTCGCCTACAGAGATTGAAGTGGGAGAGAAATTGCCCAATTTGAGCTGGGCCTGCTGATGAGCAGATGAAACGACGTCTCCTAGGATCACCAGTACGATGCTCGGAGGTATGATCTGACCCAGCGTGCCCGAGGCGCAAATAATGCCTGTGGAAAGCTCGGGCGAGTAGTTTCTGCGCTGCATTGCAGGTAGGGAGATCAACCCCATCGTTACCACGGTTGCGCCGACGATGCCCGTTGAGGCGGCGAGTAAGCCGCCTACGAGGCAAACGGAAATGCCCAGACCGCCCCGCAGACCGCCAAAGAGCTGTGACATGCTCTCGAGCAGGTCCTCCGCTATTTTTGCTCGCTCCAACACAACGCCCATAAAGACGAAAAGCGGCACAGCAATGAGGGTTTCATTACTCATAATGCCGTAGATACGCGAGGGCAATGCAGATAAAAAGGCACTGTCGAAGTGTCCGGTTAGCAGCCCAAGGCCCGCAAATATCAGGGCCGTACCGGCCAGACAGAACGCCACAGGAAAACCGGAAAGAAGTACGATAAAGGTGGCCACGAACATGGCCACGGGATAGAGTTCGTTCATGAATCACTGCGTAGCGTAGAGATACACTGACGAATCGTTGCGAGGGCCTGCGCAAAGAGCAGAAGGCAGAAAAGCGGTATGGCCGTTTTGAGGAGAAAGACCGCCTCCAAACCACCGCCGTCTTTAGATCCTTCTAAAACGGACCAAGAGGCAATCACGTAGGGATAGGAATGATAGGAGAGCACGGCGCACATAGGCATGAGCAGAAATAAGCTACCCAGTAAGTTGATCCAAGCCTTTCGCCGGGGAGAAGCTGGGCGATAGAGAATATCTACGCGGACGTGCTCATCGCGCGCCAGCGCGTATCCGGCGGCCAGTAAAAATGTGAACGCGTGTAGGTAGATCACGATCTCCTGCATCCACACCCAGCCACGCTCAAATGCGTAGCGCAGCACAACGATAACAAAGGTGACCAGAACCATACCTAGCGTACACCAAGGGATGGTGCGGCCGATAAACCGATTGATGCGCTCCATCAGGCTTCAGTGAGCGCGCGGGCCATCGTGTACGCTTCCTCGGAAATGCGCGTGTAGGACACAGACTGACTGCGGTAGGCGTTAAAGGATGCATAGACGCTGTTTGAGAGCGGATCCTTGGCGGCAATTTCACCTACTACGTCACGCGCGACGCGTCCTATTTCGGTGAGCACGTCGTCCGAAAAGCGCTTTAGCTGCACTCCGTGTTTCTCGACTAGCGTCTTGAGTGCAACTCCGTTTCGAGTAGTAAATTCCGCGAGCATATTTTCGTTGGTTGACTGACAGGCGTGCCGCACAATGTGCTGCAGATCAGTCGGTAGGGACTCCCAAGCGGTTCGGTTGATCATTGCTTCCATCGCAGTGCCCGGTTCGTGCCAGCCGGGCCAGTAGTAATATTTTGCCGCCTGGTGAAAACCAAATGCGAGGTCATTGTACGGGCCAACCCATTCCGTAGCGTCGATGGCACCCGTTTTGAGTGCTTGAAATATTTCCCCGCCGGGCAGGTTTTGCACCGTTGCGTTAAGGCGACGGAGCACTTCTCCGCCTAGTCCAGGCATGCGCATGACGAGCCCGGAGAAGTCGTCGAGAGCGTTAATTTCCCTGTTAAACCAGCCGCCCATTTGCACGCCGGTATTGCCAGCGGGAAAAGCCTTCAGGCCAAAACCTGCATACAGCTCGTCCCACAGTTCTTGGCCTCCGCCATAGCTGAGCCAGCCGTTGATTTCTTGCGCTGTTAAACCGAAAGGAACTGCAGAGAAAAACTGTGTTGCCTCGTGCTTCCCCTTCCAATAATAGGCGCTGGCATGGCCCATTTCGGCAGTGCCGCCTGCGACGCCGTCAAAGACGCCCATGGCCGGAACGAGTTCGCCCGCTCCATATACCTTGACTTCTAATTGGCCGCCTGACATGTCCCCGATGGTTTGGGCTAGGCGGTTGGCGCCTGTACCTAATCCCGGAAAGTCTTTGGGCCAGGTCGTAACCATCTTCCACTTGAAGTTTTTGCGTGTTTGAATAGAGGGCGCATTTCCCTCCTGAGCCTGACCGCAGGCTACCAGAGCGGCTGAAGCGGCCAGCGGCGCTTTGCGCAGAAAGGAGCGGCGCGAAGATCTAATGGGCTTTTCCGACATAGTATTTCACTCTCAGTGCTGACGTTATGAGGTAGGTGCGTCTTTCTAACTAGGTCTAATGAGTCGACAGCTGCCGTCTTCTGCTCCTACAATGACCAGATCTGTCAGGCCAATAAACAGGCCGTTTTCGACCACGCCTGTCAGGGCGTTGATCCAGCGGTCGCAGTCGGTCGCCTGATCGATGCCGGATGGGAATGTGCAGTCGATAATGAAATTTCCGTTGTCAGTTTCAAACGGCGCCCCGTCTGTTCCTTTGCGCAGAGCCGGCTGCAGGTCTCTCTCTGTCAGGGCGCGTTGAATAAGGGGCCAGGCGAAGGGGATAACCTCAATGGGGAGAGGAGCCTTTGTGCCCAGGCGTTGGACGAGCTTTGAATCGTCTACGATTATAATTTGCTCTCGGGTTGCTGAGGCGACAATTTTTTCGCGTAGGAGTGCACCGCCCAATCCCTTGATGAGGCTGAGTTGGGGGTCGACCTCGTCCGCACCATCGATGGTTAGGTCGACGACTGGGTGCGCTTCTAACGTGGCGACGCGTATGCCGAGTGATTCGGCCAAATTGGTCGAAGCAATAGAGGTCGATACGGCCGTTATTTCTAGGCCTTCTGCTGCGCGTTTTCCCAGGGCGCGTATGGCAAATTCAGCCGTCGAGCCCGTTCCGAGACCAACAATCATACCGTCCTGAGCGAATTCAGCAGCCCGGTTTCCTGCCACTTCTTTGGCGTTCATTGAGCATCCTTCTGTAGTCGCATGACGTAGTGAATCTGGTGGGCGACTTCTTCGAAGCCTACGTCTGGATAGAGATGAGATCCTATGGGGTTCTGGGCCAGCGTCTCAATCTTGGCGCACTCCATGCCCTCACTGCGCATAAAATCGATCGCGTGTTCCAGAAGGTGGCGGCCAATACCCCTACCTTGGAGATCAGGATCTACCGCAATATTTGGAATGCCGCCGATCTTACTCTCGCGATCGATTCGAGTCGTCACGTAGCCTCCCACGCGGCCGTTTTCTTCCCACACAAAGACGCCTCGTGCTCGCTCTCCGGACACGTCATCATCGATGTGGCGGAGCTTGCGCCAGAGCCAATCGCGGTCGCCCACGCGGCCAAATCGCTCTTCGATATTGCGATCTATAGAGACGCCGTCAAAGCATACGGCCGTGATTTCTTTGATTCGTGCTAGGTCTTTTTCTTCGTACGGTCTAATCATAACGGTGGATAATATGGCTTCTGCACCTGCTGTCAGCAAGCGCGTTGGGAAGGCGCTTGTCGCGTCTCCAGGGTGGATGCCTGCCAAAGTGCGTCAACGAGAAATTTTGTGCCCCAGTTTAGTATGGCATGCGGGACATAGGCACCCCTAATGGGATGTGAAGATGGCAAGCCGCCGCGGATGCCAGGATGGCGACGATCCAGTGGATGATGGGTTTTAAGGCGATCAATAAGGGTGCGTGCCGCATCCGCCATCGTGTCTCCAGAGTCGGCTGATAGGGCCAGAAGGACGAGCGCTAGCTGGGCGTTTCCGGTAAGGCACATATGCGAGGCGCGCGCCTGCCACTCGCTGTCCAACGCGCCGGCTAAGTAGCCCGTTTGGCCGATCGTAGGATGGCGTTCCATAATCTCGTTAACCGACTGCTGTACGGCCTGTTTGGCGTGCGTTCCCGATGGACCCAAGAGGCGGGCACATTCGAGAAGGCCGCGCAGGGTGTAGGAGATGGTATGGGTGATGGGCACCTCGTCTGGGACGAGTGCCATATGCGGAAAAAAGCCGTTTTCTAACTGCTGCGGCAAGAGCCACTCAATAAAGGCGAGCGCGCTCTTCCGATAGCGCTCGTCTCCGCTGAGGTCAAAGACTTCCAGCAGCGGCCATGCAACGCGACTGTGATAGGCGCGGGGGGCCTCCAGGTAGGTTGACCGAACCCATTTGCCATCTGGGTCCTGCGCGTCTACCAACCAATCGGCGGCTCGCATGGCTGCGGATAGATAGCGTTCGTCCTTCGTGTGTCGGAAGAGCGAGGTCCATCCCAAGATAACTTGGCCCGTGTTGAACACGATGGGATAGGTGTTGAGGCCAATGCCGCCGCGCACGGCTCCCGAGGGCAACTGTACGTCTATTTCCCAGTTCCCCATGCGGCAGGCCCTGTCTTCAAGGGAAGGTTCCAAACTCCGGCAGGCCAAGAAGGTGGGTATGATATAGCCCGTTGTTTCTGGGTAGGCGGGCATCCACCCGCGGCGTAAAAAGTAGCCGGCAGAGACGCCCTGTCCGCCGCAGGCATCGTGTGCTCGGCAAAGCCAGGCCAAAGCGGCTTGTATGTGGTCTCGATCTGAGTGCGAAGAGAATGGTTTACTCTGTTGGACAAGCGTACTCCAGTGGCTGGGGTGGCTCACTAGGTGGAGTTGCTCATAGAGGGAGACGGCAAATTGCTTGGCTGTACGGGCCATGTCAAATTGACTGTTGCGCGGGTGAATGCTCTTTGCAAGGAAAGAGATAACATAATATTTTTCAGTGTATTATGGTAGACTATTCATTCACGCGATGGCTCTCATGGTAAAAGAGTTAGTGCGTCGTGCCTTGCCAAGAACCGCGTATGGAATGGGCCGGCGTCTGGTCAAACGGGTGCGCCGCAGGGAGAGTTTGGAGCCGATTGAGGAGGAAGCCCTCGCGGGGATTGTGCGCGATGAGCTGGGTCTGAGAGAGGGCGACCTAGCTATGGTGCATTCTTCGGTTGATGCTTTGGGCTTGGGGTTTCCCTTTGTGCGCCTCCTGCCGCTACTTCGTCGCATCGTTGGCGCTGAGGGTACGCTACTCTTTCCAGCAACTCATTTGGTAGAGCGGCCAGAGCGATGGTTTGAGCGAGATGAGGTATTTGACGTTCGACGAACGCCTACGGCGATGGGGTTGTTGTCCGAGATGGCGCGGCGTCAGTCCGACGCTGCGCGCAGCCTGCATCCGACGCATTCGGTTGTAGCAGTCGGACCTCTTGCCGGAGAATTGGTCGCAACGCATCACTGTGATACCCATCCTTGCGGCCAGAAGAGCCCGTACTCTCAGGTAGCAGAGCGCGGCGGGTTGATCCTTGGTCTCGGCGTGGATGTGGACGTGCTGACGTCTGTTCACTGCGTCGAAGACACGGGACGGGTGGCGTTCCCCGTGGACACGCACCGCGAGCGGCTCTATGAAGGACGCGTGCGCTCGGAGGCGGGGCAGGAGCACACTGTTTCGACGCTGGTTGCTCATCCGCGTATTCGCTGGCGATCAATGCGCCCCTTTTTTAAACGACACATTAGCGATTCAGTGTGTCATCGCTTTGAGGTTGGGGGACGATCGTTTTATCGGGCAGATGCAGCGGCGCTTTTAGAACGCATGGAGAGGCTTGCAGAGCGGGGTATTACAATGTATCGAAATGGCATATACAGAGGTCATTTTCTGGAGCCACTGCTCAGCAGATGGGCAGAGAAACTGGAGGAGAGGTAAGGGTGGAAACTTCTTTAGCAGAGCGGATTGTAGCCGAAGCGGTTGCAGAACTCAATTTACAGCGCAGCGCCGAAGACCAAATTGGAAAAGATCCCCATGCCCTGCTCTTTGGACCGGGTGGGTCGCTCGATTCTCTCGGCTTAGTGCAGCTGATAGCTGGAGTGGAAAATGGAGTAGAGGATGCGAGCGGCCAGCGCGTTAATTTGGCCGATGAAGCGCTATTGGAATCCGCGGAAAATCCGTTCAAGAGCATTGCATCTCTGTGCGCCTATCTAGTGCAATTGGTATGAGGGCTACGTGATGACGACATCGTGCCTGCTCGTTTCCGATGCAAATATAGCTCCGCTTGCGGGGTATTTGCGCAACGATACGGAGAGCCCACAGGTGCAAGTGATCGAAGCACCTTACGGGATCGTCGAACCCGTTTTCCTCTCAGAGCACGAGATTTGGTCGCGCGTGGAGGGAGATACCGCTGCGCTCGTATGGACGCGCCCACATTCGGCTGTTCCGGCGCTTGCTCAACTCGAATTCGGCCGCGCCGTTTCCAGGGAAGAGCTAGCTGCTGGGGTAGATCGCTTTGTCGAACTGTTGCTCGCCAAGAAAGACCGGCTGAGCGCCCTGTTATTGCCTCTGTGGACCCTGCCACCGACGGCTAGAAATCGGGGTGCTGGCGATTTGAAAAGGGGCGGCTGTCAGTGGGCCGTGCAGCAAATGAACGCCCGCTTGGTCTCGCTGGCTGAGGATAGCGCCCTGATTCACCTACTCGATACGCACTCTATGTTGGCCAGCTGTGCGGAGCGCGTCTACGACGCTAAGCTGTGGCATATGGGGAAGATTCCCTTTGCCAATTCCGTGTTTCGGCGGTCGGTCGGCGAGGTTAAGGCAGCCCTTCGAGCGCTGACGGGGCGGGCAAAGAAGCTTATTGTTCTCGACCTGGATGATACGCTGTGGGGGGGGAGCGTGGGCGAAGTTGGGTGGGAACAGATCCGATTGGGAGGGCACGACTACGTCGGCGAGGCCTTTGTCGCCTTTCAGCAGGCTCTCAAGGGACTCTCCTCGCGCGGAATTATTCTGGCCTTGGCAAGCCGCAACGAAGAGCGGCTGGCCCTTGAGGCGATTGATTCCCATCCGGATATGGTGCTGCGTCGAGATGACTTTGTCGCGTGGCAGATCCACTGGGGAGACAAAGCGACCAGCGTAGCGTCCTTGGCAGCTGAGTTGAATATCGGGCTGAGCGAGGTCGTTTTTATCGACGACCACCCGGCCGAGCGCGCGCGGGTTCGCGAAGCGCTGCCCGAGGTGATGGTTCCAGAATGGCCGGAAGACCCAGCGCTCTATGCGGATGCGCTGGCAGAGTTACGCGCTTTTGATGCGCTAGAGCTAAGCGGAGAAGACGGCAGACGGGGGGCACTCTACGCAGAGGAGCGCAAGCGCAGCGCCTCCCTGCGAGAGGTCGAGTCTCTGGAGGTTTGGCTGGAAAACTTGGAGCTTGTCGTAACGGCAAAAAAGCTGATGAGCGACGATATTGGACGAGCCGCTCAGCTGCTCAACAAGACCAATCAAATGAATCTTCGCACGCGTAGAATGACGGAAGACCAGCTCGCATCTTGGGCCGAGGGCGAGGATCGCGAAGTGTGGACCGTTCGGGTGGCCGACCGCTTTGGCGATGCCGGGCTGTGCGGTTTGCTGGGCTTGAAGGGACGAGAGGGAAGGGGCGATGTGACAGACTACGTCTTGAGCTGTCGCGTGATGGGAAGAGGCGTTGAAGAGGCTCTACTATATGTGGCCACCGCGCGCGCGCAGGCCAACGGCTGGTCTTCGCTTCAGGTCGAAATCCTGCCCACAGAAAAGAACAAGCCGTGTCGGGCTGTGCTCGAACGCCTGTTAGCCGAACGTAAACGGGGGGAAAATAGCTGGGATCTCGAGGGTGTGTTTCCCCTGCCCCAACACGTGGATATGCGCATGTGAAAACGGTTGCTCACTGTATTTCACCCTATTTGCAAACGGCGGGTCCTTGGGTGTATGAACAGGTTTGTCGAGCCCGCTGCTACCGACCAATCGTCTTGACGCAGGGCGCGATTAACCTAGACGCCTACCCAGTTGACACCCTGTATAGCGCCGAGGCACTCCCACCCCTTGCGCGCTGGGCCAACCGCTTATGGCGTCGCGTGCAAAACGAATATCTCTTTTACGAAAATATAATACGGGATGAGAGAGTCGATCTGCTGCACGCGCATTTTGGCTACGAGGGCTGTCGTCTTTTGCGCGCACAGCGTCGAACCGAACGGCCTCTGCTGACGACCTTTTACGGTGCCGACGCAACGGAATACCCCCGATACCCGCGATGGATGCGCCAATACGAGATCCTTTTTGAACGCGGGGCCCTCTTTTTGGCTGAAGGAGGCGCCATGGCCGAACGGCTCGTTGCGCTGGGATGTCCTGCAGATCGAGTGCGCGTTTGGCATCTTGGCGTAGACGTCGAGCGGATCGCTTTTGTCCAACGCCAGAAAGGCGCGAAGGTGCGTTTCTTGATCTGCGCAGGTTTTAAAGAAAAAAAAGGTATTCCCTACGCGCTCCGCGGTTTGGCGTTGGCCCATAAGCAGCAGCCCTTTGAGTATCAGCTGACGCTGATTGGAGACGGGGCCGACAGGGCTGATATTGAGCGCGAGGTAGATGCACTCGGCCTGAGACCGCACACTATTTTTCGCGGTATGCTGCCCTATGCGCAGGTCGTAGATGAACTGCCCGAGCACGACATTCTCTTTCAAACCAGCGTGACGGCGGCCAACGGCGACGGCGAGGGGGGGGCTCCGGTCATTCTACTGGATGCGCAGGCTTCTGGTATGCCGATCGTCGCATCGACCCATGCGGATATACCCGAATACGTGCGCGATGGAGAGAGCGGTTTTCTCGCTGAGGAGAAGGACGTGGAGGGAATTGCAGAGCGGATCCTCTACCTGGCGACGCGAGCCGAGGACTGGCCGCGCATGGGACTGGCCGGGCGACAGCACGTCGAAGCATCGTACAGCGCTGAGCGCCAGGCGCGGGCGTTGGAATCGATTTACGACGAAGTGCTGTAGATAGAAGATGGAATCAGTGTGTGTGGAATGCGTCCGCTTACTCTTGTGCAAGCCAGTAGCGCTGGTATTCCTCGAGATAGGTCAGCGTATCGAGGCCCTGCATTCGGTCTAGGAATAACGTTCCATCTAGATGATCGACTTCGTGCTGCAGGACGCGAGCAAAGAAATCGCGTGCACTAAACTCTACGGATGCGCCCAGTCTATCGTACCCGCTTACGGTTACCTCTACCGAGCGCGGCACTACGCCGCGCACCTCGGGAATGCTCAGACAGCCCTCCCAGCCAGAGACACTCTCTTCGGACATGGCAACAAACTGTGGGTTAAACAAGACGGTAAGAGGGATACCTTCGCCGTCGTCCTCTGCCGTGTCCGGGTCGCCTACGACGATCAGACGAATACTCGTACCTACCTGCGGGGCCGCCAGGCCAATGCCTTCGTAGTCTACCATGGTTTCTATCATATCGTCGACGAGGCGCTGCAGCTCGGGATGGTCTATCTGTGCAGGATCGACTTCGGCTGCCTGCTCTCGCAATACGGGGTGTCCCATGCGCGTTACGCGAAGAATGGACATGCGAATTACTCCCTGTAAAGGTGGGTAGGCTTTTTAAGAACTGGGGTGGGGCTGCCCGTGTCAAACGGCTTAACGTGCGCCGAGTTGACGAATGCGGCGGCGGATGCGATCCACCCGTTGGGTGTCTAGCCCTGCCAGCGCAGCCTGCCGTTTTTCTGACTTGAAATAGCGCAGTGTCTGCGCAGCCGTCTCGTCATCAAGGGCCTGAATTTCCTGGATCATGGTGGCTGTTGGCCGATTGGATAGCACTTCAGCGAGCGATTGGATCATGGCATCGCGGTCTTTTTTTAAGGCTCCAATCTCGCGGCGCAGTTCCCCTTTAAGAGTAGAGAACTCGCGCAGCGTGGCCGGATCGGGCTTGAGAGGCTGTCCAACTGGGGGCCTGCTTGGTGTTGGCTGAGCCGGCTGGATGCGGTCTGCAGCCAGAGCTGAAGCTTGCTCGGTTGAGCGAGAAGGGGTCGAAGGCGAGGGCGCGCGGTCTGTGCGGTTCTTTGCAGGCTGCGTTGAGCGTTTCTCAGCGGGGAGAGTAGTGCTAGGAGTCGGAGGGACTCGCTCAGACAAGACAATGCGCTGCCTGGACTTTTCTTCGGAGCGTCGGTCTCCGACAGTGCTCATCATGATACCCAACATGAGTACGAAAGAGAGGCTCATGCCGCCGACGAGGAGTAAGAGAATCTTGGTATTCATACTCGGGAAAAAATTGGTCAGTTTGTTTAGGTATCAAATGGATGCAAGCTGCTGGCCTACATGGGGCTTGTATCTCCTTTAGCACTTCCGAAGAGAGCCCTTGTCATTAATAGAGCAAAGAGTGGGCCAGTTGGCATGCGTTAGGGACGTCGGTCGGCCGGGAGAGACGTCGAGCGGCAGCAGCGAAACCCTATGAGGTCCAGGCGGTATTCTGCGTCGAGATAGCGGCCGTAGCGGACCTCTGTCCGCGCCATATTCGCGCTGTGGAAGTACGAACCACCGCGCACTATGCGCCAGCCCTTTTCTCGCGCATACCAAGTCGATGTCCATTCCCAAGCATTGCCAATCATATCGTGCAGCCCGTAGCTGTTACTGCACTGGGCGAAGGATCCGCTAGGCGCTAGGCCACGGCCTCCTACCCAAGCGCCGTCCCGTAGTAGGGGTGTGTTACAGCGGCCCGATTCAAAGCGCTCCCCGTATCCGTAGGGGTAGTTTTCGGGACCCGTTGCAGCGCGCTGCCACTCCTGCTCGGTGCACAGGCGCTTTTCTCGTTCAGCGCAGAGCCTCTCCGCTTCTCCGTAGGTCACGTTAACGGTAGGAGGCGTTCCCAAAACGTTGGGATATTCGTACACGTCAATGTAAAACTGATCGATTTGCACCATTGGACCGTCGGGAGGCAGGGCGTGCGGCCCATCTCCGGTCGCAGGTTGGGCAGCTATGGCCGCTGTGAGGGCCAGCAGAACGGACATAGCTGAGATCGTTCGTTTCATCTTCTAATCTCGTATTATAGCGGCATTAAAAGGCGGTATGTACCGCCTGTCCTACGGGGCAAAATTCACTACGCCAAAGCGAGCGGGATGATGAAACCCTCGTTGGAAAGTCTCGCTCCACGTGTTGTATTCCGTCTGATCGCCATACTGCTCGTTGGCATTGCTCACCGCCTGCAGGGCGGCTTCTAGCTCGGAAAGCGTACTCAGGTCTTGAGCGCTGAGAGCAGATCGCTCTCCGGGCTGTGCGCCGCTTGTCTCCCAAAGGGCTTCGATCGCCTGGCGCGTTGACTGTGCTGCTTCGTTCATCTCGTTTATGCGCATCTTAGCCTGGCGGCCGGCTTTTCGCTCAATTCTATAGAGATTGAGGCGCCAGTCCGTGCCGGGCGTCGGCCGCTGTCCACCGGTGATATCCTCGGCCATGGCCGACCAGGGAATGGCGATTTCCACGCTCCATCCAAGATCCGTATCGCTGTTGTCGTTGACCGTTCCATAGGTCTGGACGGCCGTTTGCAAGCCTTCTATATCCCATTCGACGGACGAGCGAAACTCGGGTTCCACTGAATAGATTAGCAGATCGACTACGGTGTTGGTAGGACTCACTTCCAATTCCAGATAGTTTTTTCCATCCCCATCTGGATCGATAAAGACTTCTACGACCTCTTCTTCCCAAAGTTTGTCGTCTTCCTGATCGTAAATTGCCCACATATCCCCATCTGCACAGGTGAAGGCAAAGTAAAAATACTCGTCATCCCAAAGCATCTTAGCGTGGGTCGGCCATTCCACCGCGTCGTAGTTATTGAGAATGCGCTCAAATTGATTGATTTGTGCCGCGCGTTCCCACGCGTATTCGTCGAGGTATCCATCGATTAAAATGGGTGAAACGGCGCGCTGGACGCTGTAATGAGAGACTGCTCCCGCGCCTCCAACAACGGTCTGTCCGGCCCAGATACAGGTCGTCCACAGGAGGGTTACGAGGGTAATTTTATTCAACATAATGAGTTCCTTTCGCTATGGATGACAATATAGGTATGGATTGAATAGGCCTGCAACTAGGGGTTTGAGAGGGAAATCATTTCCCCCCCAGCCGACTTTTCCATACTGAGCCTCTTATTGACCTAAGTCCTTGTAAAAAATGGATAAGCGAAGAGCTAGAGGAGGTATTGAGATCATGGCATAGGCCTTGCTGAGAGGAGAGGTGTGGAAATACGTGACACATTTTACCTGTGGGTGTGAAGGATGATAGAGGGACTGTTTATATCGGCATCGGGCATGTTGCCCAAATCGACGCGCCAGGAGGCCATTGCCAACAACCTGGCAAACTCGGAAGTGCCTGGTTTTAAAAAGGATAACATGTTTTTGCGCGAGATGCGCGAACAGATGAAGCGCCAGTCTGGTGACTATCCCGACTGGCGTATCAACCGTTTTGAAGGCGTCTGGACGGACCACGAGCAGGGCGCGATGAGGCACACGGGAGACGTGTTTGATATGGCGATTAAGGGAAAGGGTTTCTTCGCCGTGCAGACGCCGGAAGGGGTTCAGTATACTCGCAACGGAAACTTTTCGAAAAATGACCAAGGCCAGTTGGTGAACCCCTTGGGCTATCCAGTCTTGGACCAGGCGGGCGCGCCTATAGCGATCCCCGAAAATTATCAACGGCCAGAGATCGACGCTTCTGGGACCGTGCGAGTGCGCGACGAACTGCTCGGAGAACAAACGGTAATAGGTCAGCTGCAAATTGTTGATTTTCCTGAACTTTACGATAGTAATGCGGCGGCTCAAACCCCCTATCAGACCCCGTTGAAGAAGGGGCGTGATGGCCTGTTTATACCCCATCCTGCGACCCCGCAGACGCCGGCAGACAATTTTGTGATATCACAGGGATTTCTCGAAGAATCCAATGTACAACCCGTGCTCGAAATGGTGAAGATGATCGATATCTTCCGCTCGTACGAGGCCGAACAGCGAGCCGTGCAAGTGCAGGACTCCACCTTGGAACGCGCGGTCAATGACCTCGGGCGCGTCGGTTAATTGAGGGAGCAAAAACGATGAGTAGAGCGCTTTATACGGCGGCAACGGGCATGATTGCCCAGCAGATGAACGTCGACAACATCGCCAACAACTTGGCAAACGTTAATACGACCGGCTACAAAAAGAGCAAAATGGAGTTTCAGGACCTGCTCTATCAGCAGCTGCGACTGGCGGGTGCCACGCAGGCCGAAGGCGCTCAGGTGCCGGTCGAACTGCAGATAGGCTATGGAACGAGACCCGTTGCTACGCAGCGCATTTTCTCACAGGGGACCATTGTTCCAACGGGTAATCCACTGGACGTCTCAATTGACGGCGATGGCTTTTTGCAGGTGACGCTGCCCGATGGAACGACCGCCTACACGCGCGACGGAGCGCTTAAGGTTTCCTCAGATGGAACCATTGTCACCTCAGATGGCTATGCGCTGGAGCCGCAGATTACGCTGCCGCCCGATGCTACGGATGTCAATATATCCTCGAATGGCGAGGTGGCCGTAAAGCTACCAGGCGATACCGCTTTTCAAACGGTCGGCCAGTTTGAGCTGGGTCGCTTTATTAATCCAGCGGGTCTAAAAAGCATTGGGCGCAACCTCATGTTGGAAACCCAAGCTTCCGGTAATCCCATTATCGGCGCGCCGGATGAAGAAGGGTTTGGAAAGCTCTCACAGCGTTTTCTCGAGCTGTCCAACGTGGAAGTAGTCGACGAAATGGTGAGCATGATCGTGGCGCAGCGCGCTTACGAAATCAACTCCCGCGCCATACAGACGTCAGAAGAAATGCTGTCTAACGCCAATAACTTGAAGCGCTAATAGCGAGCGAAGAAAGGTATGGATGCCATGAAATCGCTTTTCACTGTGATTCTCGCCCTTTGGATGAGCCCAGCGGTTTGGGCGGAGACCACAATCAATGCACGGGAAGTGCAAAAAGCTGTGGAACAGTTTGTCCTGGCACAGGTAGAATCGGAACTGCCTGAGGATGCACGTCCCGTTGTGGATGTGCGCTGGCAGGGAGACCTGGCCTTTGCCGTAGACGGAGCACCTCAAATCCGCGTTCGTCGCACCTCGTCGAGGCCCCTGCGCGGTCCGAGCGTCGTGCGCGTTGGCATCGATGTAGGTGGACAGACCCAACGCTCGATGAGCGTAACGGCGGATGTGCGCATATGGCGTCCGGTCGTCGTGGCCAGCCATATGATTAAACGGGGTGAAGAGATGGCACTGGTTGGCTGTGAACTTGCGGAGAGAGACGTGACGCAGGTGCGCGGCGCCTATTACTCTGATATACAGGCCTTGGAAGGGATGCAGGCTCGCCGCACGCTCAGTATGGGCGATATCATTACGGATGGACACATAGAAAAAATTCCGATTGTGCGACGCGGAGATGCCATTCGTCTCGTTGCACGCGCAGGGCGAATGAATATGTCTGCAGCTGGAGAAGCAATGCAGGACGGCGGTGTCGGAGACCGCATTCGCGTGAAGAATAGCGACTCTGGCAAGGTCGTATACGGTCACATATTGGAAGACGGCGCGATACAGGTGGGACTATGAGCTGGCATACACTGCGCGCATTGGCCGTCTGGAGCTTAGGCTGCCTGCTGCTCTTTCCCCAACTGAGCATGGGGCAATACCGTTCGCTCTATTCCGATCCCAAGGCCAGTCGCATCGGTGATGCGCTGACGGTGATTATTCAGGAAAATGCCACGGCTACCAATCAGACGGCCACGGCCACGGGCAAAAGCAACAGTGCCTCGATCGGAAGCGCGGTGCCGGGCGGGGGAAACCTGCTCGACTTTATTCCACTGCACTCACTTAACAGCGACTACAGCAACGATTATCAGGGACAGGCTTCTACCTCGCGCAGCGCCCGCCTAACGGCGCGCATGACGGTTACTGTAAACGGTATCAAGCCAAACGGTGACCTGATTGTCGAAGGGGTGCGGACGCTGAAAATAAACGGTGAAACAGAGGCTATTTACCTAAACGGTTCGGTCAGTCCGCCCATGGTGCGTCGGGACAATACGGTGCTCTCGTCGAGTATTGCCGACCTGCAGGTCGAATACACTGGCAAGGGTACCATCACACAGGGCACGCGTCCGGGTCTGGTAGCGCGCCTGATTAATTGGGTTTTCTAAAATGGGTCGGCGCGGGATGTTCAGAGTTTGGGTTTGGATAGGCTGCCTGGTCTGGTTTGGCGCTGGTGTAGGTTCGGTTTATTCGGCGCCTGCGGTGCGAATAAAGGATCTGGCCAACGTGCAAATGGGTCGCGAAATACCTCTGACAGGTATGGGGTTGGTTATCGGACTAGAAGGCACGGGGGACGGACGCCGCTCTGAGTTCACTTTCCAGATGCTGTCCAATATGATGCACCACATGAAAATTGCGGTTACACCAGAGCAGGTGCGCGTGCGCAATGTAGCAAGCGTCAGCGTTTCGGCTACGCTTTCTCCTTTCCACCGCAACGGCGGCCGGATTGATGTGCAGGTCGCCTCAATGGGCGATGCCTCTTCTTTACAGGGGGGACAGCTTTTGCAGTCTCTGCTGGTTGGTCCCGATGGCACTCCGTATGTCACAGCGCAGGGCTCAATATCAATCGGAGGATTTAACCTGGGTGGTGGCGGTGCTGGTTCAGTGCGAAAAAATCATACGGTCGTGGGGAATGTGCCCAACGGAGGGATTGTAATCGAAGAAGCACCCCGACTCGAAGAGCTGCAAAAAGACCTAACGCTCATGCTATACCAGTCTGACTGGACGACCGCGGCGCGCATGGCCTATGCCATTGACGAACACTTTGGTGAAATGAATCTCGCGCAGGCAGTTGATCCTTCGACCATTGTTATTCCGTTAGATCCGCTGCGCAGCACGCCCCAGGCCATGGTTGAATTTGTAGCTGAATTAGAAAAAATACTCGTGGTGCCGGACCTACCGGCTCGGGTGGTCGTCAACGAGCGGACGGGGACGGTAATTATCGGCGAGAACGTATCGGTGTCTGCCGTCGCCCTATCGCACGGCAGTTTAAAGTTGAAAATTCCGGGAGACGCGGGTGGAGACGTTTTTGGCGGAGGGGCTGAAGTAGTTGAAGAGCCCGACCGCCTGCATCCCATTATTAGTTCGTTTGACGTAGGCGCTATGCCCACAGTGCGCGAATTGGTCCGGAACTTGAACGCGCTAGGGATCACTCCGCGGGATCTCATTTCCATTCTGCAGTCTCTCAAGACTGCAGGCGCGCTGCGCGCCGAACTCGTTATCCAGTAGGAGAGTGCGCTATGGGATTGGAAAATACGCTACAAATGCCGATGTCAATGCACGGCGCCGATCTGAAGGGTGCCTCCGACAAGCTGGACGTCCGGGCTTTGAGTGGCAAGGGGCACGGTACGGTAGAAGAACGACGCACAGCACTGCGTCAGGCTGCTCGCCAGTTTGAAGCGGTATTCATCAATCAGATGATATCGGCCATGCGTAAGACGGTGGGCGAAGGGGGACTGATAAACAAGAGCAATGGTCAAGACATTTTTGAGGGTATGCTCGACGAGGAGTGGAGTAAAAAAATAGCCAATAAGGCGGGTCCAAACAGCCTGAGTGAAATCCTTTACCGCCAGCTCAGTGCGCGCTTGGGTTTAGATGATAAAACAAGTGGTCCCGAACAGAGTCGGGAAGGTGAGGGTACTTCTCTGAGCGCCCTCAGAGGCGCTGTGCCTATGCAATTGCAGCGCCAGCAGGTGCGAGATGAATGAAGAGTTGATCAGCGATCTGGCGCACGTCATAAATGAAGAGGTACGCACGTTTCACAGCTTGTTGGACGTGTTGCGCAGCGAGCAGCGCGCTATCGTGGAAGACGATATTGAAGCGATTGAGCGCTGCGTGATAGCTCAGCGCGAAGTCGCCGTGGCTGCACACGAGTTGGAAGGCAAGCGCATGCGCGTGGTCGAACGGATAGCCGAGCAATCCAATATGGGCACCGGAAATCTAAGTCTCGGAAGGTTAGTCGAGGCGTTAGAAGGGCCAAGGGCTGAAGAGCTAGCGCAGATGCGGGAAAAGCTGCTTGAGCTCAATGGGAAAATTCGTTCCGTGAGCGCAAATAACGCCTTTTTGATTCGCCAGTCTCTGCGCTATACGGAGCGCTGCCTCGATATTATCACCGGTCAGAGTGCAGCCCAGCGCGGAGTTTATGGGCAGTTTGGCAAGGTGCGGCGCGACTCGTCGGCGCGTTCATTTCTCAACCAGACGGCCTAGGGGACAGAAATATGCCCGTTAATTCTCCAGCTCATCACGGTTTAGAAATTGGTCGCCGCGCGCTGCAGGCCCAGCAGGCCGGGCTCAACGTCACAGGGCACAATATTGCCAATGCCAACACGCCCGGCTTTTCCCGCCGTCAGGTAAATCTTGAAAATGCAATCTCTGGCGTTAATGGTGGCATAGGAAGCGGTTCGGACGTTGCGGACATACAGCGCCAGCGGAGTCGTTTTGACGACGCGCAAATGCGCGTGCAGCAGCAGGTGCTGGGGCGCTGGGAGTCGTTGGAGCAGTCGTTGGGCAGTATCGAAGCGATCTTTAACGAACCGGCCGGTGCCGGTTCGAGTGAAGCAGGAACGATCTTTAACGAACCTTCAGGTCTTGGATTGAGCGGTTCGATGAGTCGCTTTTGGAATGCATGGCAGGATCTTGCCAACGTGCCCGAGAGCGGAGCTGCCCGCGCTGCCGTGCGCCAAGAGGCCGATTTTCTCGTTACAACTCTGAATCAGTATAACGCGAAGCTGAGCCAGACGCGGGAAGACCTAGATGAGCGCGTGATGCAAGAGGTCGCTGACATAAACGAAATTCTCGACCAACTGCGCGATATAAACGATGCGATTCCGGAAGCGGGATTTAACGGGGGAGATAACAACGATCTGCAGGATCGGCGCGATATACTGCTCGATAGACTGTCAAATAAAATCGACATCTCCCTCGTTGAGCGCGAGAACGGTCAAGTATCGGTCTTACTCTCTGGACACATGCTAGTTGAAGGCGATAGCGTATCGCATTTGCGCATTCGTCAGATCCCGCGCGATGGGCAGGCCGTCAGCGAAGTTGTATTTGCCGATGACGGCAGCGTTGCTGCCATAAGCGAAGGCCAGCTGCGCGGGTTGATCGACGTCCGCGACGGCGTGGTGCCGGATATGCTAGGTCGACTGGATGCGATGGCGGAAGGACTGGTCGCTCGCGTCAACGAATTACATCGAGGCGGATACGGCCTAGACGGGAGTAGAGGCACCAACTTCTTTAATCCAGAAAACGCGTCGGCTAGTAATATCTCGATAGATACTGCCATTCTTGAAAACTTAGATAATATTGCCGCTTCAGCTGACGGAAATTCTGGAGACAATGGGTTGGCCCTGGCTATCAGTGCGGTCCGAAATGAGGGGGTCCTCGATGAGGGCACGCAGACGATAGAGGGGTTTTACAATGAAATGCTGGGGGATATCGGAGCGCGCAGCCGTGAGGCGCAGACAATGGCCGATAACAATAGGCTATTTGCTCAGCAGATAGAGAATCGCCGGCAGAGCGTGCAGGGCGTCTCTCTCAACGACGAGGCTTCTCAGCTAGTGCTTTTCCAGCGGGCGTATCAGGCTGCTGCGCGGGCAGTTTCGATTATTGACGACCTTATGGAAGTCACGATCAATATCTAAAATGTGCAGAGAAGTGCGCTGATGATAAAGCAAATGGACATATTTTACCGACCCCATTATATTGGGGGCATCTCCCAAAGGAGATAGGCAATGCGCGTCACGACTAGAATGGCCGTAGGCACGCTGGTGAGCAATCTCGATCGCTCATACGAGCGGATTACGCGCTTTCAGGCGCAGCTTTCTTCGGGCACGCGACTCAACTCGTTGTCGGATGATCCGGCAGCCGTTGAACGCTCTCTGGCGCTGCGGTCTGAGCTGCGCAACATTGAACAGTTTCAAAAAAACCTGAGCGATGGAGCCGGCTGGTTAGAGCTGAGCGAAGCCACGCTGGGAGAGTTAGAGACCCTCTTTGTCGAGGTTCGAGGGTTGGCCGTGCAGGGTGCGACTAGCACCTATAACGCCTCTCAGCGCAATGCTATTGCAGATCAGGTCGACCAGTTTTTGGAACACAGCTTGAGCCTGAGCGAGACCCGGTACAGAGGGCGATACGTCTTTTCGGGGACGCAAACGGGCGACGTTCCCTATCTGCCTCAGCGCGATGCAAGCGGTCAGATTGTAGAGGTAGTCGCACGGGGCGATGCGAGCGGTTCGATTGAGCGCGAAGTGAGCGATGGCATCGTAATGCAGGTGAATATTCCCGGGCGCGATATATTTGAGAACCCGCGCGATATTCGCCTGCCAATCAATGCCCTTGCTGAGCAGGTGGGAGAAGTTGGACAAGAGCGCATTGTTGAACTTTTCGGTGAAGCCGGACAAATAAGAGCAGAAGATGTGCGAGACGTGCTGGATGATGCCGAACTCGACCCGCCTCTAACTGCCGATGTTCGTCAGGTGCTTGAACGCAGCGTGGAAAATTTGGAAGCGCGAGAGACCAACCCCTTCTCTGCGCTTATTGAACTGCGCGATGCGCTGCGCGCTAACGATCCGGAAGAAGTGCGCGATACGTTAGACAAGCTGTCTAACGTGCGTGAGCACATTTCCTCTATGCGTGGTCAGATCGGTGCGCGTGTAAATCGCATGCAGACCACGCAGAATGTGCTCGATCGGGTCACGGTAGAAATGACTTCTGTGCTGTCAGAAGATGAAGACGTCGATTTATCGGCGACTATCGTAAATTTGACGCAGGAGCAAGATGTCTTTCAGGCCGCTCTGGCCTCGGGGAATACAATTATTCCCCAGTCGTTGATGGACTTTATTTAAATGATTTCCCCTCCGGACGTCCTCCTCACGTCCCCTTCACGTCGGTTGCCATGTGACGCTAGTCGTCTCATCGCCGTGTATCGCGGGATACGAAAATAATGAGTGAAGCCGAAGTTCAGTCAATTACGTTTAACAACGTTAAGTTTGGCGAAGTAACCGTAGACCAGCGAGACGTATTGGAATTTCCATACGGCTTGCCTGGCTTTGAGCGCTTTAAACAATTTGGACTCATCGAGTTAGAGGAAGAGGCGCCATTTTTCCGGCTTCTTTCGCTGGATGAGCCGCGCCTTGGATTTGTCATTTTGAATCCAATGCTCATCTGGCCCGACTACGATCCCGACATAGGTAAGGATGACTTAGAGGGATTGGGGATCGAAAAAATAGAGCAGTTGGCCGTATACTGTATCGTTACCTTAGGCGACGTTCCGCAAAATGTAACGGCCAACCTCCGGGGGCCCATCTGTATCAACACCGATACAATGCGGGCCAAACAGATGATCCTAGTCGACGAGCGCTATCATACAAAGCACTCGATTATAGAGTCCAAAGCTGGATAATAAAAATGTGTATTGGGTCGCCCGCGCGGCGATCCTTTGCCATCAGGGAAGATTACCATGCTCGTATTAACGAGAAAAGCTGGTGAGAGCATTGTCATTGGCAGTGATATACGCGTCACCGTTTTAGAACTGCAGGGGCGACAGATACGCCTAGGCATAGAGGCACCTTCTGACGTCTCCGTGCACCGAGGGGAAGTGTATGAACGCATTCGCGAAGAGAACGAACTGGCTGCAAGTGCGGACCATGAGCAGCTCAAGTCGCTGAGCCAAGCGTTCAAGTCCCGTTAGGAAACTGCGTCCAGAGGGAGACACGGAAGGTTCCCGGACGCCCCCGTCTTTCAACGATTTGAGACCTGAAAAAAGCACATGAAAACCTTCCGTGCCCTAAGGCGAGTATTGGCGTTTGATACGACCTATGCTGCGCTACCTGCGATAGCCCATGCGGGCTTTGCAATTGACCTAATCCCGTCTACAAAAGGAACGTATAGCACCTCTCAGTGCGTGTTCCCGCCCTTGTCTTCGATGCAGACTATCGGCGTCGAATGGGCGCAAGAGCAGCTGCGGAAAGAGGCGTATGACTGCGTTCTATGCGCAACGCTTGAAGACCTGCAAGCTGCGAAGGGGTGGGACGTGCCCACCGTTTTTGTTCCGCAAGCTATGCTGGGAGAACTGGCCGGAGTAAGCGGTATGGCGCGTCTTCACGGCCGCCGCCAGCTCGAAGGACTGCTCGAGGGCGTAACCGAGGTTTTCCTGTCCGAATCGCAGCGGGCAAGCTGGTTGGGAGAGGGCGTTGTGATACCCATCGGCGTTGATGTAGACCGTCTGGGGACATGCGCTGGGCGCTTCGAAGAAATCGCCTGGACGGGGGTGGATTCAGCGTCGTGCGCTCTCCGTGAAGGGCATGGCGTGCGCGATGAATTGACGCAGGGCGTGGTCGATTTGAGGAAAATCGATCTGCGGGTGGAGCGCGGCATGACTTGGGACGGTTGGCTCGAGGAGGTCCGGGCAGTGCGAGCGATGCTCTGCACCGAGTCCCCCGGGCACGGAATGGCCCCCCATTTCTTTGCGCTCTGTGCTATGGGCGCAGGGGTACCGCTCGTGTCTCTTGCACATGAGGATTCGCCCATCGCCGACGGCGAGAATGGGTATGTATCCAATGACTACGACTATCTACGCCAGATAATGCGCGGCCTCTTAATGGATGAGGACGAGGCGCGCCTAATCGGAGCACGCGGCCGCGACTGGATTGCGGAATACCGTGGACTGGAAGAGAGTGCCGAACGTTGGAGAGCGTGTATTGAAGGACTTTCCAACTCGTATGGTGCTGGCGCTGACTTAGCTCAAACGCCCCGCGTCAGCATCATCATGCCCCTTTACAACAAAGCCGAGTATACGGAGAAATGTCTCTACGCATTGGCGGCGCATACCGGCGAAGACCCCGACTACGAAGTGATTATAGTCGACAATGCTTCAAGTGACTGGACGAAGTATTTGCTCCTGGCATTTGAGGGCGATGTCGAAATCCTGCGAAACGATGAAAACGTCGGATTTGCTCGAGCGAATAATCAGGGCGCCCGGTCTGCTCGCGGGGAATACGTCCTTTTTCTCAACAACGACACCGAGCCACTTGAAGGCTGGCTGCGAGAAATGGTTCAACTGGCCGACAGCGACGAGCGCATTGGCGTGGTGGGCGCAAGGCTACTCTATCCGCAGAACGATACCGTGCAGCACGCCGGCCTCGAAATGATAAACGGCATTCCAGATCACGTTTTCCGCGGCGTAGCAGCGGAGGATGAACGCGTTTTACATTCGCGCGACCTCGATATGGTTACGGGGGCCTGTATGCTCGTACGTCGAACTCTTTTTGAGGAATTGGGCGGGTTTGACGAGGCCTATCGAAACGGAGTAGAGGATGTGGACCTATGCCTACAGGCCCGCTCAAAGGGGTATCGGGTGGTATACTGCGCCGAGTCGGTTCTCTATCACCACGAGGGAACGAGCGAAGGCCGCTTTGACCACGTCAATGAAAACCTCCAGCGCTTCTTTGCCCAGTGGCAGGGTCGCTTTGATGGACAGGGCCGTTTTGTCGTCGATCCGGAGCACGGAGAGACTGGGTTTGCAGCGTTAAATTCTTCCCAATCCCACCCTCTGCGCGGCTATTTAGAGGGCCCTTTTTTCGTCTATTCGAGTCTGGCACACGTCAATCGTGAGATGGCGTTAGAACTGCTGAGCAGCGGAAACTGCGACCTAGGTCTTATAGCCAGCGACCCCGACACCTTTAGCGGATCTTCCGAACGGCGGTTTGCTCCGATCGTTGCACGGATGGGGCAGGCCATAGAAGAGAACGTGGACTTTCACATACGTCATCGCTGGCCTCCAGACGTAGCCCGTCCTGCACAGGGGAAGCTCGTGCTCATACAACCGTGGGAATACGGCCGAATTCTCAAGAGTTGGGTTGAACCCATGCAAGCAAACGTGGACCAAATTTGGGCCTATACCTCCTATGTCCGTCAGGTGTATATCGACAGTGGGTTCGATCCGGATCGGGTCAAGGTCGTGCCGCTCGGCGTAGACGATCAGCGCTTTAAGCCGGGCGTTGCTCCGATGGAGCTATCGACCGGCGGAAAGTTTGCCTTTCTCTTTGTGGGAGGCACTTTGCAGCGAAAGGGCATTGATCTGCTCCTAGAGTCTTTTCGCAGCGCTTTTTCGCGTGCGGACAACGTGTGTCTTGTCATAAAGGATATGGGGAACCAAACGTTTTACCGGGGCCAGACGGCCGAGCGCGAGATTGCCGCTCTGCAGCAGGATGAAGAGTGCGCCGAGATTATCTATTTGGATAGAGACCTGCCGGCCGAGGATATTCCCGGGCTGTATGCAGCCTGTGATTGTCTGGTGCATCCCTATCGAGGAGAAGGGTTTGGTCTGCCCGTAGCTGAGGCGATGGCCTGCGGCCTGCCGGTCGTGGTAACCGAGGGAGGGGCCTGCGATGACTTCTGCAACTCGGAGAATGCCTTTATGGTTCCGGCGCAGCGTCGTCCGGTAAAATTCCCCGAAGAGACCGTTGGTCAGGCGTGGATGCTCGAGGCCGACGTGCAGGCGCTAGCTGCTCAAATGAGACAGGCCTTTGAGCAGCCGGAGCGTGCTCGTGAGATGGGACGGCGCGGTGCAGAGCGCATTGCACGCGATTTTACCTGGAAACGCGCTGCCGAAATTGCCCACGATACTCTGATGGAGCTGTGTCGGCCGGATATACAGCGGGAGGACGTGATTCCGCTGTCGAATCTGCAGGTCGCTGAGCCGTTGGATATTGACGGAGGAGAAGAGCGATTAGATCGGCTAGCGGCAGGTGGAGAGATGGCCCCCGCTGCCATCATCGCGCTGGGGGGGGGCGGGTCGGAGATTGTGCGCGAGATGGAATGCGTTTTTGAGGGCACGCTCGCAGGGTTTGACGTTGGGATTTCTCCCGACGTGGGACTGGGAGACCAGCTTGAAGTTATTCGGGAGAAGTGTAACAGTCCCCTTCTGGTCGTAATAAAGCAAGGGGTCTTCCTCTCAAGTGAGTCGATGCGTCTTATGATTCGGCGAATGGAGGAACAGCCCGATATCGTCGTGGCAGAGCCGCTGTCTATGGATCGGGATCGCGGCGTTGGGGTCGAAGAGGTGGAAAAGGTCGAGGGGCAGATATTGGTTTTTCGCCGTGAAGCGCTCGATGCGATTGGCGGATTCGATCGCTCTTTTTCTACCGTGGCAGCGTTGGATGAAGTCGTGCGACAGCTCCGTCGGCAAGGGGGACGAGCCGTGCGTATGCTCGAGTGTCGGGCCGAGGGCACAGCCGTGCTTGGGGGCGAGAGCGAACGGCTCGCCGCCGACCGTGAACAAGAGGCCATTGAAGCCCTTGATCGAGGAGATCAACTGCGTGGTGAAGGGCAGCGTGGAGCATCTTTGGACGCCTACCGTCTTGCTGTAGAGAAAAAGGACGACTTTGTCGAGGCTCTGATCGTCCTGGCGGCAATGCTCATTGAAGAGGAGCTGGCCGGGGAGGCCGTAGAGGTCTTGCAGCGCTTGGTTACGCTCGATGAGCATGCTCATCAATCCCATAACTATCTGGGAATGGCCCGTCACAGATCGGGCGATCGAGTGGGAGCACGGGCCAGCTTTGAGCGCGCCTACGAACTAAAACCAGACAGCGTTGAAACGCTGGTAAACTTAAGCGTGTTTGAGTGGGAAGAGGGACAGGCTGAGGCCGCGGTGAGCTATCTGGAACAGGCGGCTGAATTTGAGCCAGACAACCGCGACGTCATCGTCAATACAGCGGTAATACAGGTGCAGACGGGGCACGTCGAAGACGGCCTGCGCTTGCTTGATGAGCACGTCGCCGCGAATGAATCGGACGTCGAGGCCGTTTGTATCCTCGCCGATATCTACTGGCAGCAGGGGGGTGTTGAACGGGCGAAAGTGCTGGCAGAATCAGCGCTCAGATGGCACGAAAACTACGCGCCGGCTCTGTCCTTATTGGAGAAAATCCGTGGGTAAAAAAAAGAAACGACCCGGTAGGCGGAAGGTCAAAAAATCCGCCCAGCGGACAAGGCCGCTCATTTCGCTGTGCGTTATTGCGCGAGACGAGGCCACTTTTTTAGACGGATGTCTTGCGAGCGTGAGTGGATTGGTCGACGAGATCGTTGTTGTGGATACGGGATCGGTCGATCACACTCAGGCTGTGGCGCGTCAACACGGTGCTCGCGTATTTGAGATGGCGTGGCAAGATGACTTCTCTCGGCCGCGCAATCACGCGTTGGAACAGGCTAAGGGAGAATGGATCCTAGTCTTGGACTGCGATGAAACGCTCTCTCCTGCCGATCGAGATCGCCTGCAAGACCTGCTGCGCGACGGCGACTGTGACGCATATCGCATGACTACGCGGAACTACAGCACAAGCACGCAGCACGCGGGATGGACCCGGTGTGAGGGCACTTATCGAGAAGAGCGCTCGTACGAGGGCTGGTTTCCCTCAACAAAAGTTCGCCTATGGCGCCGGCGGGCAGAAATCCGCTTTGAAGGCGTGGTGCACGAATTAGTAGAACCCGCCCTCATGCGCGCTGGCATACCCATCGGGGATTGCTTGGTGCCTGTTCATCACTATGGATATGCAGAGAAGGAGCGCGCGGGAGACCACTATTTGCGCGCCGGCGAGCGCAAGGTGCGAGAAAATCCCAACGACATAAGAGCTCGCTATGAGCTGGCGATTGCCTACCGCAATGCCGATCGGCAAGACGAGGCTCTTGGAGAGATTGAATCCGCCCTGTCGGGCGCTTCCAACGCGGATTCTGCGGCCCTGATTTACGTGCAGGAAGAGCTGATGCTCTTGGTGCGTGCCGATATTCTCACTCGTATGGGGCAAAAGGCAGAGGCGTTAGCTGCTTATGAAGCGCTGCTGGAACGCTTTCCCGATTCCCACCAAGCCCTTAACAACAAAGGCATTTTGTTGGAGGATCAGGGACTGATTGGAGAGGCGCGGCGCTGCTATGAACGGGCGCTGTCTCTGGTCGGCGACAACGAAACCTTGGCAGAGAACGTGGCTCGAGTGTCTGCCGAGTACACGCTGAGTATATGCGTCCTTGTGCGGGGGGATGGAGCACCCCTTGAGCGCTGTTTGGAAAGCGTCTGCGGTGTGGCGGATCAGGTTATTGTTGTAGATCTGGGGAGAGATGGCCAAACCGAGGCCAGCGTCGAGCGCTTCGGGGCCACTCGGATGGGCGTAGAATGGACCGGAGACTTTTCAGCGGTTCGCAACGCCGCCCTCGATAGGGCAACCGGCGATTGGATCCTGTGCATGGACGCAGAAGAGTATCTGCGTCGCGAAGACAGAGAAAAGGTCTTTAAGTCAAAGCTGTTAAAGCCCAACCGTGGACTGTACGTGAGCGTGGTAGGAGAAGAGGGTAGTCGCACGCAGGCCGTAAAGATGTTTCCGAATCGTCCTACAATTCGCTTTGAGCAGCCGGCCTATGAAAACGTCCTAAACGCAATCCGGAGCGCCGGAATTGCGCTCCAACTCGCCGATTTTGAGTTGTGCAGAGGACCGTATGCCGAAGCGGCAGATGCGCGCACTAAGCAGGCCCACGACGATGATCTGATGGCGGTCTGGTTGGCCGAGAATCCCGCGGACTGGGAGCGTCAGGTGCGCTTTGGACACGCCTTATACGCACGCGGCCGTCGCGATATTGCCCGGACTTTTCTGGGCTGTGTATGTGAGGCTGGAGAGCGCGTCCCAGGAGTCGATACGCGCCGACGTGCCCTGAGTTTCTACGGGCGATGTCTCTTGGAAGAGGGTGAGTATGCCGAGGCCAAAAAGGTGCTGCAGCAGGCGTTAGATTTAGCGCCCAACGATGCGCTCGCGCTTCTGTCTATGGGAGACGTTGCAGTTAAGTTGGGGCTCTATCGGGAGGCAGAAGTCCACTTGCGGGCTTCGCTGCAGGGAGAGGGCGAGGCGGATTTTGCCCTAGATGGGGGCGCCGTTGCCTATGCCACTCACTTTTTCCTAGGGCAGGCACTGAGCGGTCAGGGACGCAGCGAGGATGCGATTGCTTCTTTTGAGCAGGCAAATCGGGCTGCTCCGAATCGATCGGAGGCGCGTCAGGCCATTGCCTTGCTACGCCAGGGGATAGGTCAGGGAGACAGTGGGCTTTACATGCACCAGCCGCCGGCCGCAGAAACGCCCTCTGTTGAAACGACCACTTCGGACGGTCCTCGAGGGACGTTGAGTCTGTGCATGATTGTTCGCAATGAGGAGGCGCGGCTAGGGCGCTGTTTGGAGAGCGTGCGCGGATTAGTCGATGAGATAATCGTCGTCGATACGGGCTCGGATGACGACACGATTGGCGTGGCAAAGAAACACGGGGCAAAGGTGGGTTTCTTCGAGTGGTGTGACGATTTTGCCGCCGCGCGAAATGCGTCCATTTCCATGGCCACGGGGGATTGGATCATGTGGCTGGACGCCGATGACGTGCTGCCGCCTGAAAGCCATGCGCCCATCCGCCAATGCATCTCCGATAGCCGAGAGAAGGCCTATTTCTTTGTCCTTGATGATCAGGGCTACGAGCACATTTCTTGCTTACAGCTTCGCCTTTTTCCAAACCTGCCCGAGGTTCGATTTGAGATGCCTGTGCACGAACAGGTCGCGCCTTCTCTGTCGCGGTTGGGCATGGAAATGGTCCAGAGTACAATTCGCGTGCTGCACACGGGCTATACTACGCCTGAGGTAGTGGCTGGGAAAAAAGAGCGCTACTTGAAAATTATGGAGCGCTGGGTAGAGGCGCATCCTCAGGATTATATGGAACGTTCCCACGTCGCCCTGACCTACTATTCTACGGATAGGTTAGAAGAAGCAGAGCGCGCCTATCGTTTCATTATTGAAGAGAGTACCTGCTACGCTGATCGCAACTGGGTAGTCTACACGACAGCCCTGCTTTTTTTGGGCCGAACCTATATGAAGATGGGTCGCTTGGAAGAGGCTAAGACCTATCTGCACAAGGCCGAGGCAGTCGACCGTGACTACATCTTGACGCAATTAACGCTGGCTGAGCTATATGCTCAACTAGAAGATCACACAGCCGTGTTGGAACATGCGCGGTCGGTCGTTGAGAGCAAGCGTCAGATGACGTTTTTTCCAATCGATTACGACGAGGTGACTTTTTCCGCTCATCTGTTGATGGCGCGTTCATACAAAGCGCGATCAATGTGGTCACAGGCTGCAGCGTCCTTTAGGAGTGCAGCCGCTACGCCCGTGGACCGTCGCAGCGATGCGCTGGGTAGTCTATCGAGTATGTATAAAGAGTTGGGACAGTTGGGCGAGGCGCGCTCGGCGCTGGGAGATGCCCTTGAAATGGCGCCCGAGCATCCAGAACATGCCTTTAATATGGGTGTGATAGAGCTTGAAGCTGGGCAATTAGATAGAGCAGAGCCGTTTTTTAAACAGGCACTTGCGTTAAAGTCCGGACATACGTTGGCGCTGCTGAACCTCGGCTATATCTCGAAAACCCAGGGAAGGCTTGATGAAGCCGAAGCTAGGTATGTGCAAGCTATAAAATGCGATGAGAAAGGCGTCGAAGCGCGTGCGAACTTAGCGCATCTCTTAGTGGATCAGGAGCGCTATGGAGAGGCTCTTACCCTCTTTCGTGAGGTTCGATCGCTCGAGTCGGGTCTCTTGGATATAGAACTGGGCTACATACTCTCGCTCGTTCACCAGCCCGAATGCACTTGGTCGGACTGCAGTCTCGTACTGCGTTCGTTGGATGGGCTGCTGAGTGATTGGTCCGTTGGGGAAGGGGATCTAGAGCAGCCGCAGTCGGCGGCTCTGCGCTTGGGCGAACTCGGCGTTTTGCTGATTCGCAGCGAAATGCACAAATGCGCCGAGTTGGCGCTGCGCGTGGCTGTCGCTTTGGAGAACGATCTATTAGAAGTGCGTCGTCTGCTTGCAGAAGTTCTTTTTGCTCGCGGGGCCTATTGGCAGGCCGTTGCTCAACTCGAAGTTGTACTGAATGCCGAACCACAGGATGCGGCCAGCTTTAATCGCCTCGGAGACTGTTACAAGCAGCTCGGTGTAGAAGAGGCCGCTCAAATGTGTTATGCGCGCGCGGGGATAACATAATGAAATACTGCGTTATTCTACGCGTATGTGAGACGGTCGACGCGGTAAACCAACTATCGCGTCCCTGGGGTTTAAACAAACGGGAGACGATCTTATTGACGCTGCGATCTCTCGTTGCCAGCTTGAAGGCTGCTGAGATCGAGTACGGTATATACGTTGTCGAAGATGGCATCTCCGAAGCGCTGCGCGCCGAGTTGGAAAAATGGTCTGAGGCCATCATTTCTACGGATGAGCGAGGCGTTTGTGGATCCCTGTCGAAAAGTTACGAGGTTGCGCGGCATTTTTCCGACGGAGATTGGGTGTATTTTTGCGAAGATGACTATTTACACAGAGAAGTATGCATGCAGTATATAGACGAGCTGCTCCGCGGCGCGACGGAATATCTGCAGGCTTATGACCGGGAACTGCTTTTTATACATCCGTGTGATTATCCCGATCGCTATAACCTGCCCGATCGGTTTACGGGTCGAAGCGACGATCGCTACGCAATCTTTCGCAGCGGTCGGTGTCACTGGCGTGAAGTGCCCAGCGCAACGTATACCTGGCTTATGCGAGCTGAAGTGCTCCGCCGACACGCGGCACTCTTTCGGGATAATATTGATCACCACGCGCGTTTTGGAACGGGCGATCAGTATTGGGGAGAAGTGGTATTCCAGCGCGAAGATGCGCTCTGTATCAGTCCGTTGCCAAGCCTATCCACGCACCTGCACGAAGGCGTTATGAGTCCACTGGTCAACTGGCAGGCTGAAGCTGCCCGCTACGAACGGTCGCTCTAACGATCTCCATTCCGCGCTAAGGGTATGGGGTAAAATATTTTCCCACGTTAGCCAATTTCTGGTCCCGACGTTCCTCCCGCGGGCTACCGGTCCGTTTGAAGTGGCTCGGCATTCCCTTTCTGGGTATTTATAAATATCTGTAAAATATAATCTTACCTCTTTTATTTGCCTGGCTTTGAATTTGGCATAGCACTTGCTTCAGTGCGCATGGAAGTCTGAATGATTAGCCGCAGTGAAGAAATGATTGCATGAGGGTCTAGCTACGGAAGGCCCAGACAGTCCGGCGACCAAGGAGGTTTGTTATGCCGATTCGCCTCGGAACAAATATAGCTTCAATAAATGCTCAAAGGCAGCTGAATACCAACAGCGCTGAGTTTACAAAGCGCGTAGAGCGTCTGTCTTCGGGTTTACGCATTAACAGGGGAGCCGACGATGCTGCTGGTCTCTCCGTTTCTGAGGGTATGCGCTCGGAAATCTTGGGTATGCGGCAGGGGGTGCGCAATGCTGAGCAGGGAATAAGCCTGATCCAGCTAGCGGAGGGTTCGCTTAACGAAGTCAGCAATATGCTGCGGCGCATGCGCGAGCTCTCTGTGCAATCTGCGAACTCCACTATAAATGATTCAAATCGTGAGAACTTGTCTGCCGAGTTTAACCAGCTGAGCGCAGAAATAGATCGAATTGCCCTCTCTACTACGTATAACGATCAGGTCCTACTGACAGGTTTTGGAAATACGGTAACTCAAAACAGTGATGTCTCGACCGCACTCGATGGATTTTCCGGCGTGCGCGAGGTTGGCATTTCTGGGGCCGTTCCCGGAACGTATGTGTTCACCGATGAAAGCAGCGATGATAACCAGATCACGCTCGCCGTCACGTTGCCCGACGGCACGGAGTTAAAGCAATCCATTGACGTGGGGGCGACTCTGGATCGGGACGCAGACGAAAACCTGGTTGCTACGGGAACGACCTTCGTGGCCAATTTTGATCGCTTGGGCGTTCAGGTGACCCTTGTCGGTCCCAATGTCGACTTCTCTAACACTTTTAAGAGCACCGTTGAAGACGGGGGTGAGGGCGGTACGGTCGTTATCGGAAATGAGACGATTACCATTAATCCAAATGAATCGCTGGAAGATATGGCGACCAAGTTAAACGATACGCTCACCACGCTTAGCCCGCCTGGATCGGCCACGTTTAACGAGCAATTTGGCGAACTGCGCGTCGATAGCGGCGGCAACGAAATACTGGACAATCCGGCCGGTTTGCTAGGACTCAAAAATGCGAATGCCTACATCGATGGCCGATTGAACGATAAGCAGATAGTTATCTCGGAGGCTACGGGGGGTGTTCTTCAGGTCGGTCCCAACAACGAAGCCTCTAACCGCATCGCGCTCAACATAGGAGATATGCGAGCAAGTGGAGCAGAATTAAACCTGACGGGCATCTCCGTCTCCAACTTGGAAAGCTCGCGATCGGCCATCTCACGCATAGACAACGCGATTTTGGTAGTTACGCGCCAGCGCGGTGACTTGGGTGCTATTCAGAACCGCCTGCAGTTTACGACGGG
>CALDFW010000053.1 GCA_937942165.1 uncultured bacterium
GTGAGTAATCGTCGTTGCAATGGCTACAGCGGTGAAAGTGATCCCTATCTCACAGAGCGAAAGAGCGGCAATGCGATGCTGCCAGCGACGTAGGTGCTCGCCCTGAAAATGCATGCCGATGGCGAGCATGATGAGCGTTAGCGCGATGTGTGATACGGGCTCTAAACGAGCCAGATCCGCGTAGTCCAGCAAGGTTGGGTAGCCGACCAAATGGGACAGAGATGGACCCGCACATAGGCCTACGAGCAGGTAGCCAGTAACGCGCGGGAGATGCCATTGGAATACGGCGCGCCCTACAAAGAGAGCCGACAAAAATAGAACGGCGGCAGCAGCAAAAGTGTATATAGAGGAGTCCATTAAATACAGCTCAAACGCACATCGGGCGAATAGGGATTGCCAAGTGGGTAGTTGGGAAGCACGATATTCGGAATGAGCGATGCTCTGCCCATTAAAAACGCTTCAAAGGACAGAGCGCTCATCGTCCTATGCGCGGCGCCATAGATAGCGACAAAGAAGCAATTTGTCAATCGGGTCGACGGCTCTAATGATATCCCAACCAATAGAGCACGACTATGAGGTTGAGCGGGCTCCACAGCGTAGAGCCGATGAGGATGCCGCCGAGCAGTTCGGGACGGGCATTAAAGCGGGTCGTTAATACGAGTGCGTTAATGGCGGTGGGGAGGCAAGAGCAGATGAGCAGCACATCGCGCACGGCTCCCTGCGCGTCCATGAGAAGAGTGAGTCCCACGCCGATGAGGGGCCCAATGGTGATCTTGGCAAAGATTGCACCGCCCAAGACGGCCTTTTGTCCGCCATCTATTCGTATGCGGCTAACCTGAACGCCGAGCAGCACAATGGCGAGAATGGGGCCGGCCTTGCCAATGAGATCACTCGTGGTGAGCACCGATTCGGGAATGGGTACACCCCATGCGTTGATTCCAATGGCCAGAGCGGCCGTATAGATCAGGGGCAGTTTAAATACGCTCGACAGCGCCTGCAGCGGCCGCTGTCTGCCTCCTGCAGCGATATACACACCCAGAGAAGATGCAAATATATTGCCGTAGACAAAGAGCAGCATGACAATGCTGAGTGCTTCGTCTCCCAGGGCGAAGAGAACGACGGGAACGCCGTAGGAGGCGACGTTAACGGTGGGAATGGACAGGGTGACCGCGCTGCGGGTGGGGCGATCCCAAGAGAGGGCGCGTGCCAGAATCCAAATAGCAGGCGTACTGAGTGCGTACATGCCGGCTTGCCAGGCCAGCACTTGGGCTGCCGCTACGCCCGTGATGGGATGGCGGACTAGGGCGGAAAAGAGTAGAAACGGAACGCATACATATAGGGCGACGTCGGCTAGCGACTCGGTGTCTACGCGCCGTCTGCGTCCGAGCGCGTAGCCGCATCCAATCAGCGTAAATATCGGTCCGATAACTTCTAGCAGAAATCCCATTAGGGCAGGATTTCATCCATCGAACCCTCGATGGCAATTGCGCGCACCGGCGTTCCATCTCCTCCTTCTACTTTGAGAGGTAGAGCGGTGAAAAAGACGCGTTCCTCACGCAGGGATTCCAAGTTGGTCAGTCCCTCGACAATGACGATCCCGGCCTGCAGAAGAGTCTGATGCACGACGGTGATTTCCTCCATATCATCTACGGCTGCGACCGAGGGTGGTTCGACGCCCACGAGTGCGATCAGGCGTTCGGCAAAAAACTGTGCCAGCGTTAGGCTAATGCGTGGAAGTTCGTCTCTATAGGCAGGGCTGTCTACGCGCGTGCTCCAACCCGAGCGCAGGAGCACGCGATCGCCCGGTTCAATGCGCTCGGCAAAGTCGCCGAGGTGGTCGACGGTGATGAGTTCACGCGGTTCTAATGCGCCTACGTCGATCACCCAGGCGGGTCCCACGCACTTAGCTAAGTCTAGGTGCTCAATGCTCTGACCTTGCTCAAAGAAGTGGCGAGGAGCATCCATATGGGTCGTTGCGTGCGAGTAGAGATGGAGCGTGCGCGCGTTCCAGCCGCTGTCCGCTAGCGTATGCGCCGTGTCCCATGCGATACCGCGCATATGAGGTCGCATAGTAAGCGATAGGTCTATAATTTGCATAGGATGCCTTTCAAATCGTTGGATGCGTTTCGCCCAGTGCACGTGCGGGTTGGTTTTTATATGTTTCCGTGCTGATAAAATTGTACTGTTTTGCATCTACGGCAATGCCACACACAATAAGATAGGTGACCAATATGCCTGCTCTATATGAGATTGCGCGCGCGGATTTAAAGGACAAGATACTTGGCGCTTGGACTGGGAAAGCCTATGGCTGTATGATGGGCGAACCGATGGAGTATCGTGCACAGGGAGAGATCTATGAAGGCTCGCTCGATATCCATCCCAAAGCTCCGACCACGTGGCTGCACAACGAAGACGATCTCTACGTCAATATGGCCCTCTTAGAAGTAGTTCAGGAAAAAGGACTGGATGCAGTTGCAGAGGACTTTGCTCGGGTATTCCGCGAGAGCAAGTTCATGCTGTGGCATGCCAACGGTCAGGCACGTCAAAATATCAGAGAAGGAATTCCGCCTCATCTGTCAGGCCATCCCTTCTATAATCCCCATGCAGACGATATCGATTTCCAAATTGAGTGCGATTTCATTGGTTTGATATGCCCCGGTATGCCTCAGAAGGCCGGCGTAATAGCCGATCGAGTCGGTCATATTATGAACTACGGTGAGGGCTACTACGCGGGACTCTTTCTAGCTTCGCTCTATGCAGCTGCTTTTGTGGAAGAGGATCTGATGTCTATGATTGCAAAGGCGAGTACGTCTATTCCCGCCGACTGTGACTACGCCGCAATGTTGGCCGATTTGCTGGCGTGGTATGAGCGGGAGCCCAATGACTGGCGCTGGACGTGGAAAAGAATTGAAGATACGTGGAACTTCGATCTCTGTCCGTGGGCTAAGACCGATGAGGGACGCTTCAATATACAGGGCCACTTTAACGGTTTGTATATCCTGATGGGGCTCTTGTATGGAAAGGGTGACTATATCGAATCCATCTCGATATGCACGCGCTGCGGTCAAGATACGGATTCTAATGTGGGCAATTGTGGTGGTATTCTCGGTGCGCTCATTGGCTTTAACGGTCTGCCGGAAAGCGTCAAGGCTGAGCTGGCTCCCTATATGGACCGCGATTATAACTTTACCAGCCTGTCCAATAACTCGGCGAGTGAACTGTGCTACCAGCTGGCGCTGGAAAATATTGAACGGAGCGGCGGCAGGGTGACTGAAGAATCTGTTCAGATTGCGGTCCAGCCTTTTACATTCGAGGGCAGTCGCGAGCAGTCTTTCTATAATATGGAATTTGTCGAAACCTATAAAGCGATTGATCCGGCCATTCAATGGCACGGCGACTGGAACGTAGATGATGTCCGAAAACATCAGGCGGGCGGCGAAGTTGTCGTCTCCTCCTCAACGCCGGGCGACTACGCAGAGGTCGTCTTTAATGGCACATGCATTTACATGCAGGGAAATCTGCACTCTAATTATGGCATGATAGACATTTACATAGATGATGCGTTTGTTCAGCGTCGCGACATGTTTATCGAACGTCAGTGGGACAACTGCCTACAGTCGACAGCCGTTTGGATAACTGGCTTGGCGTCCTGCCAGCACGTGCTGAGAGTGGTAATTAGTGCAGAAAAGAACGACCATAGCACGGGCACTGAGGTCGCCTTGGGGCGGGTTGTTTCCTATCTCGGTTTGGTGGCACCATTACCCGAAGCATAGGAACTTGCATCAAAGGGAGGCATGCGGTGAACCCCATAGCACTAGCGGCTGTATTATTTCTCTTTCTGAGCAGCGCATGCGTAGAAGCGTCCGTGCATTGCTCCGAGGATGATCAAAGAGAAGGAGTATCTTCTGTGAAACTAGATCGAG
Organism: uncultured bacterium; assembly: GCA_937942165.1. Classification (GTDB taxonomy): domain Bacteria; phylum Latescibacterota; class UBA2968; order UBA8231; family UBA8231. The sequence goes on from CALDFW010000053.1 coordinate 3,924, forward strand.
TAATGCCTCCATATGCCAGCGTCTATTTGCTCTTAGTTACTGCACTGGTTTCTAGTGTAATCCTCGGAACAGCTTTTGCCCAAGAGACCCAGCGCATAGGGCCTCCGACGCAGTTTTTTGTCGACAGCGAGCGATACCGCTTTGCCTCACCGGACCTAAGCGATTCGAATTTTTATCCCATTCCCAACGATCGTATCACGCGTGCGACCTACATGCGCTACTTGGAATCGCGCAACCTAGAGGCACTGGCTGCCAATCCCAATCACGGCGAAGGAGGTCCAAGAGCCTTTCTTCCCATCTTAGCCAAGTATGTCGAAAGCGGTGACGCGCGCTGGGCCGATGCATACATTGCGATGTTAAAGCGGTATCGAAGAGCGCGTCGAGCGAGACGGATGGGTTTCTGATTTTGAGATCCCCGCCGTGGTGCTCCCTATGTACAGAAAGTATCTGATCCAAGGGGGAGCGATAGACGAGGATGCAGAGTGGTTCAAAAACCTAGTCCTCCACTACAGCCGCAATCTGCACGTGTGGTCGTCGGAGCCGATAGAATGGCGCGGTGGATGTCACCGGTCCATGCCTGAGGGCACCATTAAGTGGCTAGCCGCTCGCTGGTACCCGGAGATTCCAGAAGCCGGAGAATGGACGACGTATGGGCAGCTTGTCTTCAACGATTTCTGGAAGATAAAGGACGTGCCGCAGAACGATACGGGCTATATGATGGGGCCGATTGTGATGTTGGTATACAACGGTGATCTGATCACGGGAGATAATCGCCTCTACGAGGATGCAGAGATTCAACGACTCTGGCGGCGTCTCATGCTGGAGGTCACAAGCGACGGTGCGGTCAATCCCTACGGTCCCAACGGGGGATATAATAGCACCGCAGCTGGGTACCCACTGGGCCAATACGTTTATGAGTGCACCCGTCGCTGACAACGGAGGGGCCAGTATGAAGACGCCCCCGGTCGATTTGCTCGTTTGGTTTGCTCCTCGTCCAGACCGTCAGCTGCAGGCTGTGGATCGCATGCCCTTTGACCTGCGCACGACCGACTGTCCGGCTCAGCTGCGCTATGCGTGGGAGGGTACGCCCCAAAAAAGTGAGCAAAAAGTATTTACCCAAGTGTACTACCCGCACATGCCCTATCGTTTTCGCACGTTTAACAACAACCCCGGGGGCAGCGGTGATAGCGGACAGCCGCCGCTGCAGTCCACGGCACATGCCAGCGGTATCGAAGTGGTGCGAGACGACGTCGAAGCAAGTATTCTCAGACTCGAACTGGAAGACGGACGCGTGGAGTATGTCGTGT
>CALDFW010000054.1 GCA_937942165.1 uncultured bacterium
CAATATCATAGCGATCATAGAGGGACGCGACGTCCAACTGCGCGATGAAGCGGTCTATGTGACAGCCTATTACGACGCTATGTCGCCCGTGCCTGCAGTTGCACCGGGAGCAGAGCAATCGAGCAGCGCTGCTGCTCTGCTCGAACTGGCGCGGGTTTGGAGCGAACGGAAGCCTCAGCGCACCGTGGTGCTGGTCTGGACGGCCGGACATTTTCAAAACTTGGCCGGTATGCGCTACTTAACGCCCGTTGTGATGGCTGCTTCAGGACGTCGAGCGTCGGATATGCTCAACGGGCAAGAGCGTGCACTGGCCGAGCGGTTGGGCAAATTTCGTTTGCGCTTTGCCGCAGGGCTGGACCTATCTACGGGCAGCTCATTAGTGGGAGTATTTCGCCCCACCGCTCCATTTCGAACGTCTCTGTTAGCCCCGCCAATTACGGGCCGACTCATGAATCGGGCTAGAGCATTTGAAGATTCTCTGCGTTTGGGCCGGCGCGTGTTGGCCAACGGGCTGAAACAGGATTTTTCGCGTCAGAGTCTCGGCGCTATGGCAGAAGTTGTGCCTATGGACGCTTCCGTGCTTGCTCTGTCTGGTTGTCCAACCGTTGCTTTCGCAACGATCAACGACAGTCGCTCTCGCTTTGACGTGGTTGACGACATACCCGAACGAGTCCATAGCGTGCGGCTGAGCGAGCAGGTGGAGCTACTCGCGTCCTTGCTCACTTCGTTGGTGGACGATCCCGAACTAGAGTCTTGGGAATGGGGTAACGATGCGTTTGGAACGATTCGTGGACAGGTTGTTCACTACGGTCCGCGCAGCTATTTGCCAGACGAACCCACGGCCAATGCGCTTGTCCGAGTGCGCCTGCGCAATCCTACGCTTGCAGGCGTGCGGCCTGACTTCTGGGCGGCTGCCGATGATTCGGGGTATTATGCGATTCCAGGAGTAGAGACGCGGATTATTTACACGCAGCCCGTGCGGCTTGAAGCCTATGGTGTGGATGAGTGGGGTGCGATTAGCGATGCGCCGGATTGGGGAATTAACGGCGAGCGCAAACTGCCTGGCAGGTCGCTAAAAGTGCTGATGGATGATCTCGAAGAAGAAGTACAGATCGTCACAGCTTCTCTACGCGGCACGACGCTCTTCGGGCTCTTTGATCCCCGCAATTTACTCATGCCGGAAAACGTCGGCGTGCTCGATGCACGCATGGAAGCGGAACCGATGGTCTATGGGGCATGTTTACCTCTAACAGCTCCTGAAATGGAGCTGTTTGGGTATAAGAACTACGTGGGATCGTTGACCGAATCGGTTGCGGTGCTCTTTACCCGCCCCGGCACGTATTTCAAGGCGACAATGTCGACCGGTCGGTATGGGTTGGGACGTCGACTGCTCCTGTTAAATGGGACCGATGAGCAGCGGCTTGGTCAGGGGTATAGGGTGGAGGGCGAAGGGGTGCTACACAATACGGTACATCAGATTGCCCGCGACATGTACTTGCTCAACGGAGAGCGCATAGACAACCTTCAGCGACACGGCGTGCGCAATGGGCGATTGGCCGAGTTTCACGCGCGCTCGCAGGTGCAGCTCGCGCGGGCTGAGAGTGCGCAAAGCGAGCTTAATCATCGCACTTCGATCGATGCAGCGCGACGGGCATGGGCCTATGCCGCGGCAGCCTATAGAGACGTGCAGAGCACGCAGTCCGGCGTCGTACAAGGGGCGCTCTTTCTGCTGGCGATTTTGCTTCCCTTCGCTCATTTTGCCGAGCGACTTGTATTTGGTTTCCCGGATTTACGCCGTCAGGTCTTGGGGTATTTTGGGCTTTTCTTTTTGGGTTTCTTGGCTCTCAGTCAACTGCATCCAGCGTTTGAGCTGTCTATTTCTCCCTTTGTTATTCTGCTGGGCTTCATTATCCTCGCCCTCGGTCTATTGGTCACGAGTATCGGGATATCTCGTCTCAATCGCGAACTGCAAGAAATGGCGCGCGGACGGCGTGGTCAGGCCGCTATGCAGCGCGGTGGTGCGGTTATGGCATCCATTTCAGTGGGCCTTGCCCACATGCGTAGACGCCCTTTGCGCACGGGAATGACCTGTGCAACGCTGGTGCTGCTGACGTTTTCCGTGCTCTCTTTCACATCGATTCGCTCGGCGTCGCGGACCAACTGGATTGACGTGGGAAGCGGCGCAGCTTATGACGGCGCCCTGCTGCGTATGATTGGCTGGAAGGCGATGGAAATGGAAGCCTATCGGATGCTAGTCGACTGGTTTGGGTCAGAGCACGTTGCGCCGCGCGCATGGAAATCGGTCTCTTCTGCGGCGGCTTCTTTTCGCGTGGAGCGATCTGACGATGCTTCGCGTTCAGCGGGCGTTATGGGCTTTGCTGGTTTGAGTGCAGCAGAAGCCAATTTAGTGCGGCCGCAGGAGGAGCTAGTTGCCGGCCGCTGGCTTAGTGAAGGTGAAATGGACGTATGTTTACTATCTGCTGGCACAGCGGATTCGCTCGGTATTGCAGCGGTTGATGTGGGCCGGGCGCGCGTGCGCATTTTTGGCGAAGACTTTCGCGTTATCGGGATACTGCAAGATGCTGCTTTAGAACGGTCCGATCTCAACGGCGAGGGACTTACGCCGCTCGATCCGGAAGCGCAGCAGCCGACCGAAGCGGCTTCAGCTGGGCAGGGAGGGATACCACAGCACTATGCGCATATGCAAGGCGCCTCGACGCTGGTATTGCCCTTTAAATCACTCATGCGCTGGCAGGGTGCCCACTTGGTGTCACTGGGTATCCGCCTAAACGAAGGCGAAACGCGCGCCGCGCTGGAAATGCTTTCTGAGGCGCTAGATTTAAACCTATTTGCCGGTGCCGACGGACGGCGCTATCTGATCAACACGGTGGGGGTAGCTTCCGTCTCTGGGCTGGGACAGCTCGTCGTTCCGCTGGGGATTGCGGCGCTGATTGTTCTCAATACGATGCTCGGTGCAGTATATGAACGAACGCGTGAAATAGGCACGCTCAATGCGATTGGGCTGGCTCCAGTGCACGTGAGCGGTCTCTTTATTGCAGAAGCGGTAGCCCTTGCGGTAATTGGGGCGGTAATGGGTTATCTACTTGGTCAAACTGCTGCACAGGCCATGGGTAGTTTGGGATGGCTGCAGGGGCTGGAGCTCAACTACTCTTCGCTCTCGGCGGTCGTAACCGTGGGGCTAGTTATTTCGCTGGTGGTTGCCTCGGCACTCTATCCTGCCCATATGGCCGGTAAGATATGCACGCCGGGCATTGAACGGCGCTGGAAGCCACCCGTGCCGGAAGGCCACGACCTACGTATGCGCCTGCCTTTTACACTGGCAAGCATAGAGGCCGAAGGTATGGCTGCTTTTCAGGCAGAGTTCTGGGGCGCTCACCGCGAGCAGTCCATCGGGGCTGGCTTCTATGTAGACGCGCTGCGCGTGGGGCGGAAGGATGGAGGACTGCGTCTGGATGCAAACGTCTGGTTGGCACCCTTTGATCAGGGCGTCGTGCAGGAGACGACGCTATCGATTCGTCCTGGGGACAACCCGCTCTACTGCAATATTGATGTGCATCTGCGTCTAGTCTCCGGCGATTGGGATACGTGGCAGCGCGTGGCGCGCACATTCCTCGACGATTTGCGCAAGCAGTTTCTCGTCTGGCGTACGCTTTCGGATGCGGAACGAAGCGCGTATGCAGGAGAGTTGGCTCACTGGGAAGATGAACGCGATGAGGTTCGGGCATGATGACAACGCTGCGAGCACTAGTACTCATCATTAGCATAACCGCGCTGAGTGGTTGGCTAGCTCAGCGCGTTGAGTTGGTCTATAATGGACCTCATATCGCCGGTGCGGGTAGCCCACCTGGTGGACAGGTCTTTCTCGCCGTGCCGCTTGGTGCTCTGGCAGCGTTAACTCTGCTGCGTCGTTGGCTGAGTGAAGGAGAGCGTGCCGTCGTCTATGCGGGGTTGGCCGTCGGAATTTCCGCTACCGCATCTGGTTTAATGCACCGATTTATACCCGGACTCGTAACGGGTTTCTACGGTGGTTTTGCCAATTCAAACAGTCCGTATTTTAAATTCTTACAGGCTATTCCCTCATGGGCAGTGCCCGGTGGTCCTCATTCCGAACCTGCAATCGGCGCCTTTGAAGGAGGGGCTGCCGTCCCCTGGGATGCGTGGGCTGTCCCGTTGGTCGCTTGGTCCCTCTTCTTTGCCGCCTTGTTTATGACGTCGTTTTGCCTAGTTGCTATTTTTCGAGAGCGATGGATGGAAACGGAGCGCCTGGGGTTTCCGCTCTTGGAAATGCCCCTGGCCCTGCTGCGAGGTGGACTGTTTACCAATCGCCTGTTCTACTGGGGTATGCTGATTCCCGTCACTCTTATCGGAGTCAACGGCCTCAATCACTATTTCCCAGCGGTTCCACAAATTGAAGTGCGTCTCAACTTCGCCGACTTTTTGCTCGATGAACCGTGGAAGGCAATGGCCCCGTTTGAGACTCCCTTTCAGTTTCGTTTTTCTCCGCTACTAGCCGGCGTAGCTTTTTTAGCACCGGTCGAAGTTTCTTTCAGCACGTGGTTTTTCTATTTAGTTACGCGCGTTCAACTGCTCGTAACGGGTTTGATCGGCCGCTTGGAATACCGAGGTGAGTTTATACCGGGACACGGCTCGCCCTGGCTAGATTGGCCTGGGCACTTTCCCTTCTTTATGACGCAGGCGCGCGGCGGTTTGCTCTTTCTCGTCCTGTTTGGTCTGTGGACGGCTCGCCGTTCGCTCGCCGCCATGTTTGCTCCAGGCAAATGGCAGGTCTGGGGGTTTGTCGCCGGCTTTCTCCTGCTGTGGGCGTGGATTGTCTTGCTCGGCGTGCCCGTGTTATTGGCCGGATTAACATGGGTATTCTTTTTTCTCTTGGCCTTGGGGTTTGCGCGCCTGCGAGTCGACGGCGGTTTGCCGGTAAACGGCGTGCCTCAGATCATGGGCTATATCTTTTTTGTGGCGTTGGGGACGGGCCCCGGTCTCTTTGCGGAACAGACCTACGTGGCGTTTGCGCTGCTTGCGGTGTTGGGTTTTACCTGCATTGGCCTCTGGCCCGCACTACAGTTTGAGGGACTTAAACTAGCTGAAGTAACTGGTATCTCTTCTCGTCAGATGGTGCTCGGTATGTGCGTTGGATTGGCGACGGGTTTGGCGTCAGGTTACTTATTCTCATTAGAGACAATTTATGAGCATGGGCTTTTCGCACTGCAAGAGCAGGGCGGTGCCCGCTCAGAGGCCCGCATAGGACGCTACTACAACTACTTATTTAAAGATGCCGGAGCGACGGTTGGCCCCACGGATTGGGTTCGACTGGGTTTCCACGGTATTGGAGCTGCTGTAACGGCGTTTCTATCGGTTATGCGACAGCATTTTCTGCGCTGGCCGTTTCATCCGATGGGATATGTTTTTGGTACGGGTTTTGGTTGGCTGGTGTGGGGGTCTGTGCTGGTCGGGTGGTTGTGCAAGTGGTTGGCGGTTCGCTACGGTGGTGCACAGACCTATCGAAGACTTTTGCCCTTCTTTTTGGGGCTAATTTTTGGCGAAGTGCTTATGCGTCTTTTGTGGGCGGGCGTGGCCCTGTGGTCGGGTCAAATGGGAGCCGGTTTCCGTTTCTAATCGATATTTGTGGGAGGAGCAGTGGCAAAAAACGATCCAAATGCCGACTTAGAGGCCTATAGGAGTCTGATGGAGCGGCCCGAGCGCTTTGCGGAAGGGTTTACCTACCGCACGGTGATCGGCGCGTTCTTTGTCGGCTTTATAATGATGCCCGGCGCAATCTACATGGGGTTGATCGCCGGCGTTTCGCTGGGGTCGGCCGCCGAATGGGTGACGATCATCCTATTTTCCGAACTGGCGCGGCGTTCGTTTTCCTCGCTCACGCGACAGGAGATTTATCTTATATACTACATTGCCGGCGGTCTTGCCGGCGTTATTGGTGGAACGATGCTTGCGGGCGGTCCCTTTGGCCAGTTGATGTGGAACCAGTACTTGGTGCAGTCGCAAGCGGCCGAAGGATTTGGCATTGCCGATAAAATACCCGATTGGGTTTCACCCATGGCTGGGTCAGATGCCATTCTGTCTCGCTCCTTTCTACATCGGGCCTGGATACCCCCCATCGCCGTCTTGGTTGCGGCTCAAGTGCTATCGAGAGTAGAATGGTTTACGCTGGGCTATATTCTTTTTCGCACGACCTCTGACGTAGAGCGACTGCCTTTTCCTCTGGCTCCGGTTGCCGCTCAGGGAGCGATGGCACTGGCCGAGAATGATGACGAGCGCGAAGGATGGCGCTGGCGCGTCTTTTCTATCGGGTTGGGTATTGGACTGCTCTTTGGCGCGGTCTATATAGGCCTGCCAGCCCTGACGGGACTGATCGCTAGTGACCCGATTGCCTTGCTGCCCATTCCTTGGATTGATCTGACTCGCACAACGGAATCCTTCTTGCCGGCGGCACCGCTTGGAATCGGCACGGACTTGGGGCTGGTCCTCTTAGGTACCGTGCTGCCATTCTGGGTCGTTGTCGGGTCGTTTGCCGCTGCTATGGTACACGCGCTGGGGAGTCCGCTGCTCTATCATGCGGGATATCTTACGCACTGGCGTCCTGGAATGGACACGATCCTCACGAATTTTGCCAACGATGTAGACGTGTGGATGAGCGTCTATATAGGAGCGGGTTTTGCCGTTGGCATCATCGGCGTGGCGCACGCTATTCGATCTTTCCGCGCAGCGCACCGCGAAAAGAAGATGAGCAGCTTCAGCGACGTGCCTAAGGGACGCGGGGATTTCCCGCTCTGGCTGGCTTTTGTCGGCTATGGACTTTCGACGCTGGCCATGGTCGCACTGTGCACGCTCTTACTCAGGGACGACGAATTTCCCTTGGCGTTTCTACTCATATTTGGCTTTGTAGTAACGCCGGCTCTTTCATATGTCAACGCGCGAATGTCTGGTCTAACGGGGCAGACCGTTTCGTTTCCGATGATCCGCGAGGGGGCCTTTATCTTGAGCGGATATAATGGAGTCGATATCTGGTTTGCACCAATTCCATATGCTGATCACGGTCGGCGCGCACAGCTTTTTCGAGAAGTCGAGCTGACGGGGACGAGCTTCACTTCAATACTCAAGGCCGAACTGCTAATCTTGCCGCTGAGCCTAATTTGTGGCTTTGTATTTTGGCAGCTGATTTGGAGCATGGGACCGATCCCCTCACCGGCATTTCAATACGCCCAGACGTACTGGCATCTGATTGCGCTGCGACAGTGTTTGTGGTACTCGGCTACGCTCGGGGGTGAGACGCTTTTCGATACGGCAATTAAAGGCTGGTGGATTGCCGGCGGTTTTGCATTTGCCGGTGGTGCATTCGGCCTGCTATCGCTCCTGCGTCTGCCGATATCTCTGATCTACGGTTTTGTGCGCGGTCTGTCGGGGTTGCCGCACCTGCTCATTCCTGAAATGATAGGTGCGCTCTTGGCGCGGTATTCTCTAGAGAAGCGCTTTGGCGTTGAGCGCTGGCGCCAGTATGCGCCCGTCCTGCTGGCGGGCTATGCCTGTGGAATGGGGTTAATCGGGATGTCTGCTGTGGCTATCGCGCTTATTTCGAAATCCGTTACCCAAATGCAGTATTGATTATTTTTGCTCAGTGTGCAGATATTGGCGCGCGTACGGACTCTCGCTGATATGCTCTTGTAGACCCCGATGTGCCGTGTAGTGGTTGCTGTCGGTATCCGTCGTCAGATCCGCTACTGCATGGATCGTCATATACGTAATGGCTATACCGCCTAACATAGCGCCCAAGACGAGCATATCGTGGATTTGCTGTTCGTGATCGAATAGAAAGTTACGTATGAAACGGGGCATTGCTGGATCTCCGTCTAAAAGGTGTCTTTACGCTAAAACAAGCATACGAATAAGGGCAGAAATCGCAAGAGAAATAGTGCAGTTTAAGCCTTAAAATTGGGGTGTAGACTGTGCGATTAGAAAAAGACGTCATGGACGTAGTTTGTTCATGGCTGCTTCGATCGCTCCAAGTGCACGGTCAACCTCTGCGGGTGTGTTATACAGGTGAATTGAGGCACGAAGAGCGTTGAGCCCTCCTTCGTATATGCCGCGCAGCCGTATGCGATGATCGTTCCACAGATAGCTTTGCACGTCGGCGTAGGGAACGCCCGGTATGCCGAAGCTGAGTATGGATGCCGAGCGCGTGGTTGTTAACACCTGTGCACCCAAGCTATGCAGGCCCTCGGCAAGCCGGTGCGTGAGTCCGCGATTGCGTTGCCAGATTGCGTCTGCACCGATCGTTTGCCAGAAGGAAAGAACGGCGCCGAGTCCGGCGATAAGCGATGCATTGATCGTGCCGTATTCGTAGCGCTGTGCGCTTTCGATAAAAGAGAATATCCCCGTTTCCATTGAAAAATCACCGGCGTTGGAATAGGCGCCGACGTGGGTCGCTTGCACGCGATCCAACCAATCTCGGTGCACAAAAAGAAATCCCGTTCCATTGGGTCCGAGCAGCCACTTATGACCACTCGTTGCGTAGGCGTGACAGCCTATTTTTTGCAGGTCGACGGGCGTGCAGCCCAGCGCCTGTGCTCCGTCTACAAAGTAAAACAGGCCGTATGTCTTTGCGATCTGGCCGATGTTTTCAACGGGTAGCACTTGACCGCTGGCACAGCTGACGTGTGGAATACTTATTGCGCGAGTGCGTTTGCTCAGCAGTGCTTCAATGCGCTCAACGGTTTTTTGTCCGTCGTTGGCTGGCTCAAAGACGCGGATAGAGAGCCCATCGCGCTGGGCGCGAGCTAGCCAGGTAATCGTGTTGCCAACGTGCTCGTGACTGCTGGTGATGATCTCATCGCCGGGCTGAAGCTGCAGGCCATTACAGACAATATTACTGCCTTCGGTCGTGTTGCGCGTGAAGGCTATCTCTTCTGCGGAACAGTTCAGAAACTGGCCTACTCCTTCTTTGACTTCCCGCCAGAGTGCAGCCGAATGGCCGCTGTCTCCGCTCTGCTCTAGCTGCTCCATATGTTCTCGAACCGCATGCAGCACGGATTGCGGGCAGATACCCATAGTGGACGTATTGAAATAGATGCGGTCGTGGAGCAGGGGGAACTGGTCGCGCACGTCAGACCAGAAGGCCTCATCCGATGGGGCTGCGTCGTTTTCGCTCATGCGATTTTATCCTGAGAGGAAGCGTTTAAACGAAGCGGCTCGGCGCAGCCAAGGCGTACCAAAGTATTCGGTGGCGTAATAAGGTATCAGATCTCCTCCGAGGCCGCGTTTGAAAAATGCCACGGCGGGAAGGTTCGCACCGACAAAGTCGAAGCGGGGCTGCGTGCACTGCTGGAAGTAGCGCCAGTAGAGCAGGGACGTTGCGCCGCTGCTATTGTGCTGTGGGTCGGCGCCTGCGACCCATGCATACGCCATGGAGGGCCCTTCGATAAAGGCGACAATAGAAGCCGTCTCACCCTGCGGAGATTGGGCGGCCAGTAGACGTGCTTGACCAGAAGACTGCGCGCTTTCAACAAAGCGTCGGACGACTTTCGGAGATATGGGTGCGGCCGCGCCATGGCGCTCGTAGATCATGCCGTACTGGCGGCACAGCAATTCTATATCGTCAGTTTGGATGACGGTATAACCCAGCTTTTCAGCCTTGCGTATTGCCGTGCGCGTGCGGCGCTCTACTCGCTCCCAAAGGGCTTCTAGGTCGCTCAGGTCCATTTGATAGGTGTAGCGCACGCGGGTTTGCCAATTGGCCCAACTAAAGGGTCGTATGTCGTTCAGCGCGGGCGTGTGGGTGATGCGCATGTGATCGTAACGCTGTAAATGGCGTATGAGTAACTCGGAGAACCGATGGCATTCGGCTTCGATCTTTGCGGGACCCTTACTCTCTACCGGAGCCATTAAAAAGCCGGTATGAGGCGTCAACTCAGGCGTTTCAATGCGCTCAATGCCTCGATGTTTAGTCGTCAAAGCAGCTAGGCCGGCTACGATTTGAGATCCTTTGAAAACGCCGATATAGGCCGGTTGTCCACCGAGTGCATGGGCTGCACAACGGAGCCACGTCGTCGTGGAGAACGGACTGCCACCCCAGCTGGTTTGGACAAAATGATCCCAGAGAGCAGGGTCGTCAACGAGGCGAATTTCGTATGCGTCAGACATAGGTCAAAGTATAAAGAAATACCCGTTTTGATGTAAGCACTAGATCCCTGTTTACACCAGAGCAAACGGCCTTAATTGTCTATTGACATCTCATTTTAGACGCTCTATATTACGGGCGCTATATTTTTTTAACTCTTTGACCTGCTTGAGCTTATTAAGATGATTCAGCGTATTACTCGCCTCTATTTCACGCTGCGCCGGCGTTCTCCAATGCGGCGCTCTCTTGACGCGCGTGCGCTCCTTCATCCCCTCCTCCCTGTCAACCTCCTTATTATTGGGCTGCTCAAGTAGGCTTCGCTCCTTCTTACTCTCGCGACAAAAGAAAGATGACGAAGCCTTTGAGAGTTCATAGGCTGCCATAGGGCTTTGTCTAAAATACACATTCGACACGTTCACACTTTATAAGAGGAGATGCACCTCCCATGCAGATGTACTACGATAACGATGCCAATCTCGACCTGCTCTCAGACAAGACCGTAGCCGTAATCGGATATGGGAGCCAGGGACACGCTCATTCCCTCAACCTCAAAGAGAGCGGCGTTAACGTCGTCGTGGGTCTGCGGGCAGGTAGCAGCAGTCGGGCTGCCGCAGAGAAAGAAGGATTGAAAGTGCTCGATGTCGCTGAGGCGGCCAAAGTGGGTGATATCGTCATGATTCTGATTAATGACGAAGTCCAGCGCGCCGTATACGAGGCAGATATCAAACCCAACCTCGAGGCAGGCAATGCGCTGGCCTTTGCGCACGGTTTTAATATCCACTTTCAACAGGTTGTGCCTCCGGATAATGTGGACGTCTTCATGGTGGCGCCCAAAGGTCCGGGTCACCTTGTACGTCGCGTTTACGAACAGGGAGGGGGCGTCCCCGGTTTGTTGGCCATTTACCAGGATTCGACGGGGCGTGCTCACGAGGTGGGATTGGCTTATGCAAAGGGCATCGGTTGCGGTCGTGCTGGCGTGATTGAGACAACGTTTCGCGAGGAAACGGAAACCGATCTCTTTGGTGAGCAGGTCGTGCTCTGTGGTGGTTTGACGGAGTTGATCCGCGCCGGTTTTGATACGCTGGTTGAAGCGGGATACCAACCCGAAGTCGCCTACTTTGAGTGCTTGCACGAAGTGAAGCTGATTGTCGATTTGATCTACGAAGGGGGCATTGCCAATATGCGCTCTTCCATTTCTGACACGGCGGAGTTTGGCGATCTCATGAGCGGCCGTCGCGTCGTTACTGAGGAGACGCGTGCTGAAATGCGGCAAATCTTGGCCGATATTCAAGAGGGCCGCTTCGCCAAGGAATGGCTGTCAGAAAACCAGGTAGGGCGTCCGGTATACAATGCGCGCAAGCAGCTTGACTCCGAGCATCTGATTGAGGACGTGGGTGAGAAACTGCGCGGTATGATGAGCTGGTTGGATAATAAGTAGCCTATTTAGATAGGGCGGAACGGACCAACGTTCTGTTCCGCCCTATTACGACTCGCACGGAAACTCGGGAAGGAGGAAGCAGATGGAATCTCGACTTAGTGGCTTGCAAGACTGCGGCAAACCCCGACTTAGACGGGTAGGCGGTTTCGCACGGCCGGATGGGATCGCCTGCCTCACTTTTTCAACTCCGGTAGAAGCGAGAAAAGTAAATGACTGATTCAAATAGAGTACACATTTTTGATACGACCCTGCGCGACGCCGAACAGACGCCAGGCGCTTCCCTTACGGTCAAGGAAAAGCTAGAGATTGCCCATCAGTTGGCACGTCTCAACGTCGACATTATAGAAGCGGGATTTCCTCTGTCTTCGAATGAGGACTTTGAGGCTGTGCGGCGGATTGCACACGAAGTTGAAGGACCTATGGTCTGCGGTTTGGCACGCGCTTTAGCCAAAGATATAGAACGGGCTGGAGAGGCTTTGAAGGACGCGCCAAATCCACGTATTCACACGTTTATTGGCACTTCGGAGATTCACATGCAGGGCCAGATGCGCAAGGGGCGAGAGGACGTGCTAAAAATGGCTGTCCGTGCCGTCGAACTGGCCAAGAGCTTTTGCGACAGCGTCGAGTTTTCTCCAATGGATGCGGCGCGTACGGACCCGAGCTTTCTCCATGACGTGATTGAAGCGACCATTGCCGCAGGAGCGACGACCATTAACATACCGGATACTGTTGGCTACGCCGTACCCGAACAATTTGGGACGCTCATTGCGGACATTTTGGATGGAGTGCCCAACAGCAAGGATGCCATTATCAGCGTGCACTGTCATGATGATTTGGGAATGGCGGTAGTCAATACATTGTCGGCGCTGAAAAACGGAGCTAGGCAGGCGGAGTGCACGCTCAATGGGCTGGGTGAGCGCGCGGGGAATGCCTCTTTAGAAGAAGTCGTGATGGCGCTGAGGACGCGCCGCGACTACTTCGGACTAGACACGGAAATAGATGCGCACGAAATTATTGCTACGAGTCGCTTGGTGAGCCGTCTAATGGGCATCGCTGTTCCTCCTAACAAGGCCATTGTTGGCGCGAACGCCTTCGCTCATAGTTCGGGTATTCATCAAGATGGCGTGCTCAAGGCGCGCAATACCTTTGAGATTATGGAGCCCAAAGACGTCGGTCTCGAAGATACGGAAATCGTTCTCACTGCGCGTTCGGGTCGGCATGCTCTGCGCCATCGGATAGAAGAGCTGGGCTTTAGTCTATCTGCAGAAGAACTGGAAGATGCATACGGTCGCTTCTTGGAACTGGCTGATAAGAAAAAAGAGATCTTCGACGAGGATTTGATTGAGATTGTCGGCGGCCAGCAAAGAGAGGAGACAACGCATTACACGTTAGAATATCTGCACACGGTTAGCGGCACGGGTACCGTGCCATCTTCTACCGTACGCATTGCGATTGGAGATGAGGTTGTCCAAGAATCTGCCTGGGGAGACGGGCCGGTTGACGCTACATATGCGGCCATCCGCAAAGTGACTAGTGCTGACGTGCTCTTGGAAGACTTTACGATCCGTGCGGTTACCTCTGGGTCTCAAGCCTTGGGTGAGGTGACGGTTCACTTGACGGAAGACGGGCGCAGCGCACGGGGTCGAGGCGTGTCTACGGACGTAGTTGAAGCCAGTGCTGAAGCATATATAGCGGCGCTCAATCGGCTGTTTGAACTGACGGAGAGAGACGCTCATCCCACCGTGTAGGGGGTAGAGTTTAAACGTTGAAGCTGGTGTATGTGAACGAGGTCGACGCTACGCGTACGGCCGATTTTGAAAGGTAGATAATGGGCAAGACGTTGTTGCATAAGACGTGGGAAGCGCATTCAGTGCGTCAACTGGCTTCGGGTCAAACGCAGCTTTTTATCGGACTGCATCTGGTGCATGAGGTGACCAGTCCGCAGGCTTTTCAAATGCTGCGCGAGCGCGGAGCGAAAGTGCGTTTTCCCGAGCGAACTTTCGCGACGGTTGATCACATAGTGCCAACCGATGTCACAGATCGTCCGTTTATTGATTCGTTGGCCGAGGAAATGATGTCGACCATCGAAAAAAATACCGAAGAATTTGAAATCCCTTTGTTTGACATAAACGATCGCCGGCAGGGCATCGTGCACGTTATTGGTCCAGAGTTGGGACTTACGCAGCCGGGTATGACAATTGCCTGTGGAGACAGTCATACTTCGACGCATGGTGCATTCGGCGCAATCGCTTTTGGGATCGGCACGAGCCAGGTGCGCGACGTATTGGCCACTCAGTGTCTGGCGATGGATCCCCTTAAAGTGCGGAGGATTAACGTGTCGGGTGCGCTGAGTGATGGAGTGTATGCCAAGGATGTGATCTTGCATATTATCGGCCTACTCGGCGTTAAAGGAGGCGTTGGATACGGCTACGAATACGGTGGTGACGTGATCGATTCAATGAGCATGGAAGAGCGGATGACCGTGTGCAATATGTCGATAGAAGGCGGTGCTCGCGTCGGTTACGTAAATCCAGATCAGACTACGTTTGACTACTTAAGGGGGCGTCCGCACGCACCTGCTGACGGTGATTTTGATCGAGCCACTTCCTGGTGGGAGAGCATGGCGTCTGACGCGGATGCCGTATATGATGACGTGGTCGATATACAGGGTAGCGATATTGGACCGACCATTACTTGGGGCATAACGCCGGGGCAGTCGGTTTCCATTGACGGAGTTATTCCCGAGTTGGGTACGCTGGAGGGTGATGAGCGCAAAAGCGTGCAGGAAGCACTCGACTATATGGGCTTTGCCGAAGGGCAGTCCATTGCCGGCACGCCGGTTGATGTAACCTTTGTTGGTTCATGTACAAACGGTCGTCTGTCCGATCTGCGCGAGGCGGCAAAAGTGGCTCAGGGACGTAAAGTCGCCAACGGCGTGAAAGCGCTAGTCGTTCCGGGATCACAGCAGGTGAGCGCTGCGGCCGAAGCAGAAGGATTACACGAAATTTTTCAGGAAGCAGGCTTTGAATGGCGCGGAGCAGGTTGCTCAATGTGCCTGGCGATGAACCCTGATAAGCTACAGGGTGATCAGCGCTGTGCTTCTTCAAGCAATCGAAATTTTAAAGGACGTCAGGGTAGCCCGACGGGTCGCACTATGTTGATGAGTCCGGCTATGGTTGCCGCAGCGGCCGTCAGCGGTGAAGTGACGGACGTTCGTACGTTGATGAACTGAGGGAGTAAGACATGGACAGCTCAAGTGTGAGAAAACAGATTGTCGGGCGCGGCGTGCCCGTGCGCGGTGCTGATATAGATACGGATCGCATTATACCTGCGCGCTATCTGCGCACGGTTACTTTTGAAAACCTTGGCGATCACGCGTTTGAAGACGACCGCGCTGGAGGTGAACACCCCTTTGACGATCGGCGCTATGAGGGTAGTGGCGTGCTTGTTGCCAATGCCAACTTCGGCTGTGGATCGTCCCGTGAACACGCACCCCAGGCTCTTATGCGGTGGGGGGTCAACGCATTTGTGGCGGAGTCTTTTGCGGAAATCTTCTTCGGTAACTGCACGACGTTGGGGCTTCCCTGCGTGACTGCAACGGCTGCAGATATACAGAGACTGCAGGCGGCTGTCGAGGCGGATCCAGAGCAAGAGATAACCGTTGACGTCGAGGCGCGCGTCGTCCGCTTCAGCGAGGGCGAGTTCGAAGTGTCGATTCCCAACGGAGTTCGCGAGCAGCTCGTTAGCGGTAATTGGGATTCGCTCGGACAGCTGTTGGATGCAGAAGAAGACGTAGCGGCGCTAGCGGCAGGGCTGCCTTATACAGCATCTTTTGCTGTTTCTTAAGAGGAGAAATTACAGCGGTGGGATCGATCGCTTCGTCTCTTTGTATGAGACTTAGCCACCAATCCCACCGTTTCTTTACGGGGTATTTGTAGTGCACTATTGGGGAGTTATTTAGCATGTCCGAGCACATAGAGATATACGATTCCACGCTTCGCGATGGAGCACAGGCAGAGGGTATCTCCTACTCGTTGGAAGACAAACTGCTTATTGCGCGCCGTCTTGACCAGCTCGGGGTTCACTACATAGAAGGCGGGTGGCCAAATCCGACGAACCCGAAAGACCTGGCGTTTTTTGAACAGGCGAAAGACATGGGTTTACGTGCTAAAGTCACCGCTTTCGGCAGCACGCGCAGGGCGAATAATGCCCCAGAAGACGATGCTACGCTTAATACGTTACTCAAAGCCGATACGCAAAGTATCGCTCTATTTGGCAAGAGTTGGACGCTCCATGCCTTGGAAGTCTTGCGAGTTTCCCTAGAAGAGAATGTGCGCCTCATAGAGGATTCTGTTGCCTACATAGCATCGCACGGTCGCGAAGTTGTGTATGACGCCGAACACTTTTTTGATGGGTATAAGGCGGACAGTAGCTACGCGTTGGAAACGATCAAAGCAGCAGAGCGTGGGGGCGCGCGCATTTTGGTTTTATGTGACACCAATGGCGGCACGTTGCCCAGCGAGATGGCGCGTATCATCGAAGACGTGAAGGCGCATATAGACATTGATTTTGGCATTCACGCCCACAATGATTCAGGCGTCGGCGTGGCCAATAGTCTCATTGCCGTTGAATTAGGTGCTGTCCAAGTGCAGGGGACGTTTAACGGCTACGGAGAGCGCTGTGGCAATGCCAACCTGTGCTCGATTATTCCGAATTTGGATCTGAAGATGGAGCGGAAGAGCATCGGACGCGATAAGGTGCAGCAGCTCATGGAATTTTCACTTTTCTTGAGCGAGGTCGCCAACGTTTATCACGACCATCGGCAGCCGTTTGTCGGAGAGAGCGCCTTTGCACATAAAGGGGGTGCTCATATTGATGGCGTGATGAAAGTGGCCCACAGCTTTGAGCATATAGATCCTGAGTGTGTGGGCAACGAGCGTCGCTTTCTCGTATCCGATCAATCGGGGGGTGCGACGATTGTTAGCAAACTCAAGCGTTTTTTGCCTGATATAGACAAGGGGGATCCCCTCGTTGGCAAGGTGTTGGAGCGCGTAAAGATGCTCGAGAATCAGGGCTATCAGTTTGAGGCGGCAGAGGGCTCATTTGAGTTGCTGGCGCGACGCGAGCAGGGACTTTATAGCGATCTCTTTTCTCTCGTTAACTTTCGCACCATCAATCGCAAGAACGTCGGTCAGTCAGAAGATGCGGAGGCCATTGTCAAAGTGTCGGTTGAGGAGGATGTATTTCACACCGTCGCCAGCGGAGATGGCCCTGTCAATGCGCTTGATCGAGCGTTGCGCAAGGCGTTAGAGGAGAGGTTTCCCAGCGTGCGTCAGGTGCATCTGGAAGATTATAAGGTGCGCGTTCTTTCCAGCGGAGATGGAACCGCGGCTAAAGTGCGCGTGCTTATAGAGTCTTCTGATGGGGTCGACAACTGGGGGACCGTCGGCGTCTCGGAAAACGTTATTGATGCGAGCTGGATCGCACTCGCTGATAGTCTGCATTACAAATTGATGAAAGACGCGCTGGCCGCTAGTACATGAGCGCGTCGGCGACGTTTTAAACGCTTTTGCAGGAGAAAGAGACGTGGACGTAATCGCAGATGGAAACGTATGTGCGCCACGCGGCTTCCGCGCTGCCGGTGCGTTGGGAGGCATCAAAGCTGAGTCGACCAAGCTCGACGTGGCATTGGTCGCATCAGATCGTATCGCTAACGCGGCAGCAGTTTACACGACCAACAGAGTGCAAGCAGCCCCCTTACATCTGTGTAGAGAGTACTTACAGGACGGCAAAGCGCATGCCGTAGTACTCAATTCGGGCAATGCTAACGCCTGCACCGGTGACCAGGGTTTTGACAATGCGCGTGCAATGAGCGTTCAAGTTGGACAGGGTTTAGGCGTGCGGAGCGAAGACGTGCTCGTTTGTTCTACGGGGGTCATCGGCGTTCAGTTAGATATGGATGCCGTGCAGAAGGGTATTGCTGGCGTTCTTTCCGGTCTGCAAGACGACGGTGGAGACGATGCCGCAGTTGCAATTATGACGACGGATACGAAACCCAAGACGAGTGCGCTTTCTCTGAAGATTGGAGACGAGATCGTGCACGTCGGCGGTATGTCAAAGGGCTCCGGTATGATTGCGCCCAATATGGCAACGATGCTGGGTGTGATAACTACCGATGCAAACGTACCGCCGGATCTGCTCAGGGAAATACTCTCATTGGCCGTAAAGCGATCATTTAACTGCATTACGGTAGATGGGGATATGAGTACGAACGATACGGTCATCGCCTTGGCTAATGGCGCGGCCGGCGGCCCCCCGCTTGAGCCCAATACCTCTTCTTGTGCGGCTCTTGCGGAAGCTATAGAAATGGTTTGTCGAGATCTTGCTCGGCAAATCGCTCGCGATGGTGAAGGGGCGACTAAGCTGGTCTCTATCGAAGTTGTGGGAGCGGCTAGCGAAGACGAAGCGCGTCAGGTTGGGCTAAGCGTAGCCAATTCGAATCTGGTCAAGACGGCCGTCTTTGGTCGCGATCCCAATTGGGGGCGCATACTGTGTGCAATGGGGTATGCGGGGGTTCCGATGGATCCGGAAAACGTTGCCGTCTATCTGTGCGACACGCAGATATATGGGTCTGGTTCGGGCCTGCCCTTTGATCACAAAGCGCTCGTAGAAGCCATGAGTGCGGCAGACATTCCGATTGTCATTGATTTAGCTTCCGGCACTGCTCGAGCAGAAATTTTCACCTGCGATCTTAGCTATGACTACGTGCGCATCAATGCCGAATACACAACGTGAGGAACTCTTCCATGACTCTTTCTCATAACGTCCAACGCGTTCAGCCTTCAGTTACCATGCAGATATCAGCGCGGGCGGCAGCGCTCAAGCGCGAGGGTATCGACGTTGTGGCGCTGTCGGCTGGCGAACCCGACTTCGACACGCCCGATAACATCAAAAAAGTAGCAATTAGCGCTATCGAGAATGGCTTCACCAAGTACACGACCCCCAGTTCGGGCATAATAGAGCTGAAAGAAGCTATTTGCGCCAAGTTTAAGCGTGATAACGGGCTTGAATACACGCCAGATACGGTAACGGTAAACAGCGGAGCAAAACATTCGCTCTTTTTAGCAGTGGCCGCATTGCTCAATCCCGGAGACGAGGTTGTTATTCCTACCCCGTACTGGGTCACATACAGCGAGCAGCCGCGACTGGTTGGGGCAGAGCCTGTTATTGTTGAGACGCGGCCCGAAAACGGTCTGAAGCTAACGGCTGACGAATTTCGTGCGGCGATTACGCCGAATACGCGCATGCTTTTTCTCTGTTCGCCTTCCAATCCAAGCGGAGCCGTCTACACGCGCGAAGAACTGCAGGCACTGGCCGAAGTAGCCGTGCAACACGGAATTTTTGTGTTGAGTGACGAAATCTACGAAAAGCTCGTCTACGATGGAATTGAACACGTCTCTATTGCCGCGCTTGGAGAGGATATCAAGGATCTGACCATCGTCGTTAACGGCGTCTCTAAAGCCTATGCAATGACCGGGTGGCGTATCGGATACGCTGGCGCTAGTGCCGAGATTATCAATGGCATGAACAAAGTGCAGATGCAAGAGGTGTCTCATCCAAGCTCGATCTCTCAGAAGGCAGCCGTGGAGGCGCTCGACGGTCCACAAGAGTCGATTGAGGAAATGCGCATAGCGTTTGACCAGCGTCGACGATACATGGTCGATCGGCTCAATGCGATGGCAAATGTTCAGTGCACGCTGCCGCAGGGCGCTTTCTACGCCTATCCCGATGTGAGTAAGCTCTACGGGAGTAAAAGCGGCCAACGGGATATTACGGATTCTGTAACCCTGTGTGAGTATTTATTGGAGGAGGGGCGAGTCGCCTGCGTGCCCGGCGCGGGATTTGGCACGCAGGAACATATCCGTCTTTCCTATGCTACGTCGATGGAACTGATCGAGCAGGCGATGGATCGGATAGATGACGCGTTAAAAAAAATAGGGTGAGAGAAGTGAGAAGCAATTGCGGTGTCTATACAGTCAGTGTGAAGCGGCTCCCCGAAACCGCGTTTTGTACATGGTCCGATGAAAGGGTACGACGTGAACAATAACTTCCATCTCGACTTTGAAAGACCAATTGTCGAGTTAGAGAAAAAGATAGCGGAACTGTCGCAGCAGGCCGATACGGGGGGGCTTGAAATCGATCAGGAGATCGTTCGGCTCAACGAACGCGTAGAAGAGCAGCGTCAAAAAATATACAGCAACTTGAATTCGTGGCAGAAAGTACAGATCTCTCGCCATCCCAATCGTCCCTATGCGTTGGACTACGTCGAGCGCATGCTGAGTGATTTCCGCGAACTGCACGGTGATCGATATTACGGAGACGATCCTTCCGTAGTAGGTGGGCCCGCGCGGCTCGACGGAGATTCAATTATGGTCGTCGGTATTCAAAGCGGACGCAATCTGGACGAGCGGCAGCGGAGAAACTTCGGTATGCCACATCCGGAAGGCTATCGAAAAGCGCTGCGCCTGATGAAGATGGCAGCAAAGTTTAACATGCCGATTCTTACGATGGTAGACACATCGGGAGCCTATCCTGGCGTGGAGGCGGAAGAGCGGGGTCAGGCCGAAGCAATTGCGCGTAATCTATACGAAATGTCCCATTTGCCAGTGCCTATTATTGTCGCGATTACGGGGCAGGCATTTAGTGGGGGAGCAATCGGCATAACTGTTGGGGATCGGATTCTGATGATGGAACACTCCTGTTACTCTGTTATCGTACCGGAGAGTTGTTCAACCATTCTTTTTAAGGTTCGCGAGCGCAAGGAAGAAGCGGCCGAAGCGCTAAAGTTGACGGCGGGTGATCTGCAGGAAGAGGGTATCATCGATCGGATCGTTGGCGAGCCCTTCGGGGGAGCACATCGGAGCTGGGATGAGGCTGCGGCTAACCTGAAACGCCACATACTCGAATCACTTGCTGAACTGCGTTCCCTATCCGTTGACGAACTCGTGCAAAAGCGGATTGAGAAGTTTTCGGCAATGGCTCGTTTCGAGGAATAGCACGTCGAACGATAAGAAATAGAAAAGCCCCCGCTCTAAAAGGAGAGCAGGGGCTTTTCTATTTGCAGTGACGAATGACTAGATGCGGCGAATTCGATCCAGCAATCGCTCTAAACGATCAAAAGCTACGCGAATCATATCCTCATCCCAATCACCATCTATGTTGATGCTGACTACTGAGCGCACCGTATCTAAATAGGCTTTCTGTTGCTCAGTGAGCGGGCGCGGAGGACCTGATGACGCTGCTGCGTTAGAGCTGCTCGACTCGCTGCGTTCTTGGCGCGTCTGATTGCGTTCCTGACGCGCTTCGCGGCTTTCGCGATTGCGCTCTTGGCGAGGCTCGCGATTGCGCTCCTGCTGCCCGCGTTCCCGATTCTGGCTGCGCTGTGGCGCCTGCGTCTCCTCTTTGCTCGGCTTGGCTACCTTCGCTTCCGGTTCGGAAACCCGTTCCTCGACGACCGCTTCTTCGGCTGGCTTAGTATCAGCCTGCTCTTCCTCTTGCGACTGGGCCGCCGGCTGACTGAAATCTGCTTCGCCGTTTAGATACTTGAAGAACATCTTCATTTTGTTGGCTGAGTCGCGTCCCATGCCCGTGCGCTCGCGGAAATATTCGACGATCTCCTCGTCGTTCATTTCGCCGCTTTTTGCCTGCTCGTCCAACAGGTGCTTGTACAGGGCGTGCTGCACTTCTGCAAGAGCGAACGCACGTGTTTCTGGGTTGACTACGCGATGCAGTAACGGGGTGGGACACTGCTCGCGGTCGATAAATTTCATTGCTTCAATGCCGCGCAAAAATCGGTAGATCATCGACGGCGTGCGGATAATGGCGCGCACGTAGTCGCGATCAATTTGTTCGGGCATCTTGCTCTCAAGGCGAGCGAGAAACTTTTCAAATTGAACCTTGGTGATATATGGATACCACGTTTTAGCCTGGCGGCCGTTATCGTTGGATTCTTGGGTCTCTTCTCCGTTGGTCTCAGCCTGAGACTCGTCGTTTTCTGCCATGGAACTCTCCATTTCGTAAATGTTTGATCTCTGGTGCCTTGGGGGCTGCTATTCGCCCTGTGCGAACTCGACAGTTACGACCGTGCTAATTCCTCCACGCACGTTAAAATCCCCTGTCACGGTCATGCGTCGCGGTGCACAGGCAGCTACGAGATCTTCCAATATTGAATTGGTAACCGCTTCGTGAAAAATGCCCTGATCGCGAAATGACCAGAGGTAGAGCTTGAGTGACTTTAGTTCGATGCAACGCTCATCGGGTACGTATTGTATGCGTATGGTGCCGAAATCAGGCTGCCCGGTCTTTGGACAGACGGCAGTAAATTCGGGGCATTCCATCTGTATGGTATAGTCGCGACTTGGATATGGATTGGCAAAGGTTTCTAGTGCAGTGCTTGGTTTCGTCGACATATTCATCTTATAGGTTAGCGTAAAAGGAGCAATATAAGGATAAAGGGTGGCTTTGGCTATGCCCCGCCTAAGCAGTGCCTAATGGCGTTTGCCGTCAATCGGGAGATCGTGTCATCGACGAGAATAGAGCTGGGATAGGTGATTGAACCCGCCGAAAAAACGCCACCGCCACTAGGCGTATCGTAATACGTGATCTCCGCACCGCCGTTATCCGGATTCAAACCACGTGCAACGACGTGTACGTTGTGTGGCGAGGACGGAGAAGTCTTGTCCGTTTCATGGCCCGAAGCACCCCCCGGAATGCGCTCGTGTAAGCTCTTTTGGCCAAACGTATCTCCATTGCGCACGCCCGTGCCGGCGAATAGCCAGTGATCGGCATCTACTACCTCAAATGGGGCAGCGGTCATGATTCCGCTATCTGTGAAGACGACGCCGAGCAGGTTTGCTTCTGACTCATTGTAAATGTGAAAACGGCTTTCTAAACCACGCGCTTGCATATCGCGTGCGTCGCCATTTTTTACCTTCATCGTCTGTGCGTCCAGCATTTCTATTTCGCAGTTTAGACCGTTGCCACCCAGATACAAGAGGCTTCCTCCGCGTTCGTGCACCCACGCCTTAACTCCGTAGTACATTTCCTTGGACCAGTATTCTGGATGCGTCGTTATAATGAGAACCTTATATGCATTGAGGTCTAGCGTCCCGTCGTGCAGCTGCGTCTCCGCGTACAGATCGTAGTCAAAACCCTCGCGCTCCATCCAGCCTATAAAACGCCACTCTGCCGGTGCTACGTGGCAAGCTGCACGTCCTGCGATGGGGTCAGTGATGTGCACGTCTTCGGGGATATGATTGATCGGCTCTGGGCGATCAAACGAAAGAGATGCGTATTCCTCAGTGTCGTAGTTGATGTGTTCGGGATCGGTATAGCGCTTCAACTCGAGGCGTGCGTTAATCGTTGGCGTCGGTGGAAAGCGGTCGGTGTGTATGTAGTTGGAACGGCCGCCGAAGCTGTTGTATGCGTTCCAATTAATGTTTGAAGCGAGCACCGCTATGTCGTTTTCGGGTTGGGCCGGTGCAACAATCCAAGGAAAGGAAAAGAACGCGCCCGACTCTCCTTTGGCGTGGAAGTAGTAAAGACCAGACTTCTCGGGTGCCGTTACATACTGCTTGTGGTGCGGGCTAGTGTAGCCAAACTTATTCCACATCACGCCCGTCTGTGTGTAGTCGCCATCCGGTGTGATCTGCATGGTTGCCCGAGCTCCGTGCTCGTCGTACCAGCCCAGTGGACGCACGTGTTCTTTTTCGTAGCCATATCGCCATAGGTCGAGGCGATAGGCTTCTATGGAGTGAACGCGGAATTCTGATTTCTCGCCTGCTCGCACCCACTTGGGCCACGCATATCCCAGAAGCTGATGAGAGAGTAGGCGGAACTGGTGTGGATGGTCGGGATGGGCGCTGAACTCGATGCGTTTGGGGCCGAACCCGTCCTTTTGTAGCGTCACCGTATGGGTGCCAGCTTCAATATCGGCATAGACCGCACCGCTGGCGCTAGAACGTGCCGATACGACGCCGCGTTCGCTGGTGAATTCAAATAGTACATCTGCTAAAGCGAGGTAGCGCTCGTCACTCACATAGCCGACTAACATGTCAGTCCTCTCCTATGTAGGGAATGGGATCAATGCTTCCGTGTGCTGCGAATCCTCCCAGTCGCATACGGCAACTCGCACAGCGACCGCAGGCCAACGTTTCGCTTTGATAGCAGGACCACGTCAGGTCCAGGGGAGCTTGGAGATCCAAGCCACGCGCAATAATAGCGGCCTTGTCTAGGGCGATAAGCGGGGCACAGACCTCTATGTCTGTATCCGGTCGCGTGCCCTGTTTGACCATCCGATTGTAGGCCTCAATAAATTCGCTTCTGCAGTCTGGGTAGGCGCTCTCTTCTTGATGAGCACCGATCCAAACCGTAGAGGCACCGATGGTTTCGGCCCAGGCAACACTTATACCCAATAGATTGGCGTTGCGAAAGGGCACGTATGTGTTGGGCACGCCGCTCTCAGGGTTTGTCGGGACGGGTATAGACGAATCCACCAAGCTCGAACCGCCAATTTGTCGCATAAAGCCGACATCCACAACAAGGCGCTGCTCGACGGCAAAGTGGTCGGCCAGTTCGCAAAAAGCTTGGTATTCGCGTCCCTGCGTTCGCTGTTGGTAATTGAGGTGGAGAAACGCCAGCGCGTGCGTGCGCGCTGCAATGGCGGCCGTAACGCACGAATCGAGGCCGCCGCTAACGAGTATAATTGCCGTCGACATAGGTAGAAGATTGGTGGTGATTGGGTGCGTGTCAAGCTATTGACAGGCTAGAGCGAGCACCTAGATTCGGAGGGTATCAGGAGGTGCACATGGCCTACTCGCAGTTCGACCGGGTTCCCAATCACTATGCGGGTCCCATCATCCAGCAAATAAAAGATTTTCGCCTTGAGCACGGGCGGCGTTCGCTCGCTCCAACTGCGCTGCAGATAGGTCGAATACAGCTGCTCGTTCCGCGTCATTTCGGTTTTTGTTTTGGCGTAGAGCGGGCCATACATATGGCCTTTGCCACGCTGGAGGAGTATCCCGATAGGCGCACGTATCTCGTGAGTGAAATTATCCATAACCCGCTCGTAAACGGAGAGCTAAAAGAGCGCGGCGTAGAGTTTGTTTACGATGCACAGGGACGACGGCGGGTGGCTGAAGACGAACTCAAGAGCGACGATATCGTACTGATCCCCGCTTTTGGCACGACGCTGCAGGTCGAAGATTCGCTGCGTTCCAGCGGGATTGATGTCGACGGAGATGCCTACCGAGAACGCTACGATACCACATGTCCCTTCGTGTCAAAGGTGTGGAAGCGCGGGGAAGAGCTAGGGAGCGAGGGATACACCATCATAATTCACGGTAAATATCGGCACGAAGAGACGCAAGCAACGCATTCGCACACTAAAGAGCACGCCAAAACGCTTGTCGTGCTCGACTGCGACGAAGCGGAAAAAGTGGCTTCTTTCATCGTGGGTGAAACTTCCGTAGACGATTTCCGCGCTCACTTTTCCGGAAAGTGGTCTGAGGGCTTTGATCCAGAGCGCGATCTAGAGCGCGTTGCAGTGGTTAATCAGACAACGATGTTGGCGGCTGAAACGCAGCGCGTTACGGCTATTCTCAAAGAGGCTATGGAACAACGCTATGGAAGTGACCAGATTGAATATCACTGTGCGGATACCAACGACACGCTTTGCTATGCGACAAACCAAAATCAAAATGCGACCCATGCTCTGCTGCAGTCGGCTGCGGACGTTGCGCTAATCGTCGGTGGTTATAATAGTTCCAATACCGCACACTTGGTAGAGATATGTTCGCACGTGATGCCGAGTTTTCTCATAGCAAACAGCGAAGAGTTATGCTCGGCTGAGCGCATCCGTCATTTCGATATAAAGGAGCGAAAAGTAATTGAGTCGGGGGGATGGCTACCCGACGCAGAGGAGATACGCATGGTTGTGACCTCTGGTGCGTCATGTCCAGACATTTTAATGAATCAGGTTATTGAACGCGTCGTCGCTCTGTGTGGGTATGGCCAAGCCGATATCGAAGAGGGGTTGGCAAATCTGTGTCTTTTCGAGGAGGACGTATGATTGTCGGCGTGGTTAAAGGACACGTAGTTTCATCGGCGAAGGTAGAAAATCTAGAGGGGGAAAAGCTGTTGGTCGTGGAGATCCTATCGGCGATTCCCGGGGGCTTTGAACGCACAGACCAGCACATGGTGTGTATTGACGCAGTGCAGGCTGGTGAGGGGGCGCTCGTCGTCGTAGTGCAAGGCTCCTCGGCACGGATTGCTCCGGGCATGGGCGATGTGCCAGTCGACGCGTTGGTCGTTGGTATCATCGACTCCGTTCATGCTTTTGGTCAAGAGAGTGCTTTGGAGGTTGTATCGTGAAACGCTGTCGCGTTATTGGTCACGTTGTCGCGAATGCGAAACACTCTGTTCTGAACGGCCAAAAAATCATGGTGGTCAAGCCGGAAGGAGATGGTCCGATGCAGCTTGCGCTGGACGGCGTAGGGGCCGGCATCGGTTCGCTTGTCCTCGTCTCTGAGTCTGGAACGGCTGGTGGTCAG
>CALDFW010000055.1 GCA_937942165.1 uncultured bacterium
GGTAAGGGCATTTTCTATCGCCATTGATCCAATACCCGTACGGCGCAGGGCCGTTAAATATCCCCCGCACCCCAATTCTCTACCAATGTCACGCGCCAAGGCTCGAATGTATGTGCCTTTTGAACAGTGAACCCTAATCTCAAGGAAGGGAAACGCATACTTTTGTATCGTCAAATGCATTATGTGCACGTTACGGGGTGAAAGATCTGCCTTTTTTCCCTCACGCGCTAGTTTGTGACTTCTGACACCGCCAATTTTAATGGCAGAAAAAGAAGGAGGTATTTGCTCTATTTCCCCCCTGAACTGATCGAGAACACACTCGACTTTCTCTAAATTCGGCTCAAACGATTCTTCAATTGGGCTAATAACCCCTTCTTCATCATCGGTATTGCTCGTAGCACCGAGTCTCACCGTCGCTTCATAGGTCTTATCTGCTTGGGTTAACCACGGATTCAATCGAGTAAAATTACCAACACACATAACCATGAGTCCGGATGCCATCGGATCCAGCGTCCCACTATGACCGATTCTCCTAATGCCCAAAAGACGTCGGAGTGATGCGACTAAATCATGAGAAGTGGGCCCTCTATTTTTGTCTAAGAGTAAAATACCCGGTTTTGAAATGCTATTGGCCATCCTGCCCTTCATTTAAACCATCTATGAGTGACAGTACTCTAGCCGCCCGTTCAGCCGTTCGGTCGTATTCAATGCGAAGTTCGGGGGCATAGCGGAGGTGGATACGCTGTGCAATCTGACTCCGTATGTGGCCAGCAGCTCTACGCAATGCCGTAAGGGCCGAACGTTGAATGTCTTCATCGCCAATAACGCTGACATAGATAGTAGCGTAGCTCAAATCCTTGCTTACGAGGACTTCACTGATGTTAACCCCCTGGACTCTGGGATCTTTCATCTGGTGAACAATATCGCTCACCTCCCTCAGCATTTGCCCTTGAATGCGTCCTAGACGCTGTGGCGAGGCCACGTTAAAGAACCTCCATATCACAGTTTACCAATTCAACTCGCACATCTTTCTCGACCAAATTCACAACTTTAGTCAAGATTCCATTTGCATGACGAACGCCATTACTCACCGTAACCACCCCTAGAGAAGCGCTTTGCCAAAGATCCGTTGGGTCGACTTCTGCAACGGCAACGTTAAACGAATTCCGAATGCGATCTTTTAAACTCTTTAAAACGCGCCGCTTGTCTTTAAGTGAATTGCTTTCCAGAAGGTGCAATTCCAAATAGCAGCCCATAACGATCACGAGAAACCTATAGAGTGCGAACGGTCTCTACCATTACCAAGGCTTCTATGATATCGCCTTCTTCGATGTCATTGAATCCCTCTATACCGATACCACATTCAAAACCATCGTTTACTTCCCGCACGTCGTCTTTAAATCGCCGTAAGGAAGCAATGGAACCAGTGAATACGGCTTCTCCGCTTCTCACCACACGAACTTGGTTGTTACGCACGATTTGCCCATTTTGTACCATACACCCTGCGATGGTTCCAGCACGAGACGAAGAGAATACCTGACGAACCTCGGCGCTGCCGACAACTTGCTCCTCGTACGAGGGTGCCAATAATCCCGACAGAGCAGCCCGCACTTCTTCAACGACCTCATAAATAACCTTATAATTACGGACTTCAACGCCTTCTTGCTGTGCGACTTCTCGAGCAGTGGGATCAATCTGCACGTGAAAACCCAAAATGATCGCATTAGAAGCGGAGGCTAATAGGACGTCAGATTCCGAGATGGCGCCGACGCCGTTGTGGATCACATTTACGCGCACTTCCTCGTGTGTTATTCCACCCAATTCTTGGGATATGGCCTCAACAGAGCCATCCACGTCTCCTTTGACAATGACTCGCAGCTCTTGAACATTGCCCTGTTGGATCTGATCGTGTAAGTCGCTGAGGGTAACGGAACGGAGTTTGCGATGATCCTGTTCTCGTTTAATAAGCTGACGACGTTGGCTGAGATCTTTCGCTTCGCGCTCTGAATTAGTGACTGCAAACGTGTCACCCGCTTGGGGCACTCCGGGAAAACCAAGAACCTGAACCGGCGTTGAGGGCCCCGCAACCTCGACTCTTCCACCGTGTTCGTTGAGTAGAGCTCGAACTCGGCTGCTGTAAATACCCGTTATAAATGGGTCTCCTTCGCGGAGGGTTCCCTCTTGCACCAAAACAGTGGCAACGGGCCCTCTTCCCTTATCAAGCTTTGCTTCAATAATGGTGCCTCTTGCCATTTTTTCGCTAACAGCCTTGAGCTCTAGTAGCTCTGCCTCGAGCATCAGAACTTCGAGAAGCTGATCGATACCATCTCCAGTTTTTGCAGAAATGCCGACGCAGGGGACCTTGCCCCCCCACTCCTCGACCAACACGTCTCTCTCGGCCAACTCTCGTTTTATTTTGTCAGGATCTGCGGTAGGTAGATCAATTTTATTGATTGCGATCAACATAGGGACAGCAGCTGCCCGTGCATGGTCAATAGCTTCAATCGTTTGAGGCATCACGCTATCGTCCGCAGCGACAACCAAGATTACAAGGTCGGTTACACGTGAACCGCGTGCGCGCATGGCAGTAAAAGCAGCGTGCCCCGGCGTATCGAGAAAGGTTACTGACCCACCATCACTCAATGGCACGGAATAGGCACCGATATGTTGCGTTATACCGCCGGATTCACCTTCTGCGACTTTCGCATGTCTCAAATAGTCGAGCAGAGATGTCTTACCGTGATCGACGTGCCCCATTACCGTCACAACGGCTGATCGAGGCTCTGGATCCCCGACATCTTCTTCTATTTGCAAATCTTCAAGTTCGGTTTCTTCGTCTTCTTCTATCGGAACAACCGTATACCCGAACTCATCGGCCACCGTTTGCATGGTATCCATGTCTAAACGCTGATTTATCGTAGCCATCACACCTAATTGAAGGCAGATAGAAATTACTTCATTGGCTTTAACACCTAGCTGCTCAGCGAACTCGCCCAGGGTGATAAATTCACCAATCTTAAGCTCTTTATTCTCTTCTGAATCAACGCCATCTTCTTCTCGGGGTCCGCGTTCGTATCTGCGGCGAACTCTGCCTTCGTTCAGCTGACTCAACGTGCGGCGTAGATTGTCCTGCACTTCCTTGGCATCGACGGCTTGACCTCCACCACGGCGGCGCTTAGCCCCACCACGTCGGCGCCCCCCCCGATTCCCATCATCTACGGGCGGGGCTGAGGAGCGAGCCGTCACTTCTCTCTTTTCCGTCAACCCATCGCGCATGTCCTGTACTGGGTCGCCATCGCGCTTCCCTCTGCGCTTGCTGCGACGACGCGTAGCATCTTCCTTTTCGGGTGCTGGGGCCTCCACAGCCGGATTGGGTCCAGCGCTCCCTCTTCCACTGCCTCCACTAGGACTTCCGCCCTGTCGACGACGTCCCCCCCCTCCACCACTGCTACGACCGCTTCCGCCTGCATTTTGAGGCGCTTCTTGTCCAGGGGGATCACTTTGCTTTCGGCTATCTTCTTTGGCCTTCTGCCTTTTAACTTCAGCGATTGAGCTCTGCTTCTCTTCCTGGATTTTTCGCGTAATAGCATTGAGCATATCCTCACTGACTACGCTCATATGGCTTTTAACTTCAAAATCCATGTCTTTGAGCATAGAAATCAGGGCATCACTAGAGAGTTTTTGCTCTTTGGCTACCTGGTAGACCCTGCGTTTTTCCAAGAATACAACCCCCTGTTAAGGTTTTTAGCTCCAGCGAATTACTGACCAGTTATTGGGCGATACCGTCGCTACTTTGTTCCTTACTTTCAGGACTTAATTCAGCCCCTTCCTCTTCAACCTGTCCGCTTTCTTCGGAACTTTCGGCGGACACCACCTGCTCCTCGATCTTGTCTACATCTGGACCGTGTTCAACAAGGAAATTCTCCGCAGCAGACCGCAGAGTTCGCGCCGCTTCCTCTTCTTCTAATCCAGGCACCGTGCGCAAAAGCTCCAAGGTAGCCTCTGCAACAGAGCGGATTGAATCAAAACCCGAAGTAGTCAGACTCAATGCAATTAATTCGCTGACGCCAGGTATCTTATGAAACAACTGCTGAACGAGTTCTTGCTTGGCGCGCCGCTCTTGATACTGAGGTTCTGTGATGATATCTAAGCCCCATCCTGTCAACTTAACTGCCAATCTAGAGTTCTGTCCAGATTTACCAATAGCCAACGAAAGCTGATCTTCATCTACGAGGACAATGGCGTGCTTGCGTCGATTATCAGTTATGACGCGGGACACATTGGCAGGACTCAGCGCGCGTTCGATAAAGATTTGCGGTTCGTCAATCCAGGGAACGATATCAATACGTTCTCCGCTCAGTTCGCGAACGATCGTCTGAACGCGTGACCCCTTAACCCCCACACATGCGCCCACTGGATCAACGCGTTCATCGCTTGTGCTCACAGCTATCTTAGCCCGTTCACCTGGCTCACGCGCAACGCCATGAATTTGGACGATACCTTCAGCAATTTCAGGAACTTCTATGGAGAATAGCTTGCGAAGAAACTCTGGATGAGAACGGGAAAGCAATACCTGGGGACCCCGGCTCGATTTTAGCACCTCGTAAATATAGCCACGCACGGCATCCCCCTGCCGGTACCGTTCTCTACGAATTTGCTCGCGATAGGGGATTGCTGCTTCTGCCCTACCCAGGTTTAAGACGATATCTCCGTGGCTGATCTGCTGCACTGTGCCTGATTCTAGAATACCGACACGGCCAATAAACTCTTCGTAAATTCGTTCACGTTCTGCTTCGCGAACTCTCTGAATCAGTATTTGCTTGGCTGTTTGAATCGCATTTCTGCCAAAATCTGCAAAGTTTAGCTTGTTGACAACAACACCGCCTAACTGTGCTGATCCATCTATCTCCAAAGCATCTTCGAGCGTTATTTCAGCACTCGGTTCTTCAACTTCTTCGACCACCCTCATATGGGCCACCACCTCCATCGAACCAGTTTGTGGATCGACCTCGGCAAAGTAGTTTTCCGTATTACCGTATCGCCTTTTAGCGGCGGATACGAGTGCATCTTTCAGCGTTTGAACAACCATCTCACGATCTACGTTTTTTTCGCGAGCAATTTGCCCAAGCGCTTCAACGATGCTCAAATTGGTCATTGCATTGTCCTTATTTATTTTTGAATTCTACTTCTATTACAGCTTTGGCTATTTCTTCTCGAAGCACGTTTTCAACTTCTTCGCCGTCCTCGCCCAGAGCAATTTGTTTTGCGTCCCAGTCAATAAGACGACCCCGGTGATTTTTACCCGAAAGAAGCACAACCTTCAGCAAATACCCCTTAGCCCGGGCAAAATCCCCATCTGTGACAAGAGGACGGTCTAGACCTGGTGACGTGACTTCCAATCGATACCGACAAGGCAGCGGATCTTCAACATCCAGATAGTCTGCAATTTCGCGACTTATCTGCTCGCAAGCGGCCAAGGAAATAGCCGGCTCCTTATGGACCAAAATCCGAATACTGGGCTGAGATTTACTGCCCGCAATTTCTACGTCTACAAGGATTGCTCCGTGATCTTTGACGATTGGTGCGAGTTGTGCACTCAGTTGGAGCCCTAATTGTTCGGCTTCAGGGGAAATATTTTTTTTAGCCATTATGAAAAAAGCGGGCAAGAAGCCCACTTTCCACTAAAAATATGCCACACTGCGTTTTATGGCAAGGTAGATTTAGGAAAGCAAGTAAATAAACTGAGAAACTCCCTTTTGCGCAAGAACTTAGAGTAATTTTAGAATTTCTTGGAGCTCTTTTTTTATTTGCCGTATTGTCCCGTGCATTTCGGGCTTCTTAACCGGCACTATTACCTCCAGCTCATCCAGACTCTCAGTTTCGTCAGTTACTTTCTCAGAAATAGTCTCGGCTACTGGCGAGTGGATTTGAGGTTTCTCGTCAGACTGAGGGGCCAAAATATTATTGTTTGGTTTTTCTATTACAGGCTTGGGGTCTGATTTGGGGGGTGTAAACGTAGTAGATCGTAAAAGGCCGGGGTCATTTTTAAGTTTTTGCTTGACCCCCTTGGTGGTGTAGCCCTCTTTGTAAAGCAATTGCTTTATCAACTGTACAATCCCTATATCTCTTTCGCGATAGGCTCTATTTTTACCCCGGGCTCTGCGCGGCCTCAAACAGGGAAATTCTTTTTCCCAGGCCCGAAGTGTATAAGGTTGTAAATCGGTTATTTCAGCGACTTCGCTTATGCTATAATAGAGCTTGGTTCCCACGCGACTCTTAACCATACTACCCTCTACTCATCTTAGTTTCGCTGCGCTTTCTCCACAGTATTCGCAGCGGGGTTCCCTCAAAACCAAAACTGTCTCGCAGCTTGTTTTCCATGTATTTTTTATAGGTATCTGGTATAAGCTGCGGAAGATTCGAAAAAATCGTAAAAACAGGTGGGCTGGTTGCATGCTGGGTCGCATAGAGCAGCCGAATTTCTTTTCCATCCTTTGTCGGCGGATGCTCTGCATAGGCCTCTCTTAAGAGACGGTTAAGCTTCGATGTGCTTATGCGCTGCTGCCTGTTTTTACCCACTCTTCCTATTGCTTCTAAGCAACGGGTTACCCTTCGCCCAGTTAAGGCCGAAATAAAGACGATAGGATAATCACGCAAAAACGGATATCGATGCCGTAAATCTTTACGAAACTCCTCTGCTCCTTCGCCCCTGACGTCTTCTAAATCCCACTTGTTAACAGCTACAACCATCCCACATCCAGATTCTATCACTCGTTCCATGATACGAGCTTCTTGCATCACGCACCCTTCGACGGCATCAATTAACACTACGACAACGTCCGCCTCTTCGATACTTGAGAAGGCTCTCCTTCCACTGTAAAACTCAATAGGATCATCCACTTTTGTCCGCCGCCTAAGTCCAGCGGTATCCATCAGGACTAAATTGGCACCCTGCCAGGAAAGGCGTGTTTGCGTCGTATCTCGCGTTGTGCCAGGCTGGTCATGAACGATGGAAACCTGTTGACCCGCCAGGCGATTAATTAACGTTGACTTACCTACATTGGGTCTGCCTGCCAGGGTTATTCTGACGACTTCTTCTCCATCTTCTTCGACTAAATCCAATTCGGGGAATAGGGCAAGAATCGCATCCAATAAATCGCCTGACCGTCGTCCAGTCGCTGCCGATACGGGAAAAGGGTCTCCCAAACCCAGCGAAAAGAGGTCATCCATCCGGGCTTCGCTTTCCATTGAATCTGACTTGTTTGCAATCAAGAGTTTGGGATGCGGCAGCTTTCTAAGCCGCTCCGCCACTTCCCGATCGAGATCAGTCACCCCAATTTGAACATCGCATACCTGTATGATGACATCCGCTTGCTGTACGGCAATTTCTACTTGATCACGCACAGCTCTCTCTATGGCATCCTCAGAATCTCGTAGATAACCTCCAGTATCAATCAGGGTGAACCGCTTACCAGACCATTCTACAGGTGCAAAAATCCTGTCCCGGGTCACTCCCGATAGATCGTCCGTTATGGCCATACGGGTTCCCGTCAGCCGATTGAAAAGAGTCGATTTTCCCACATTTGGGCGCCCAACAATCGCAATTATCGGTCGATCATGAGCGATAATTGTGGGGAAGGGACTTCCGTTTTCACTCTCATTCATCTTTGTTTCCCCACGTAATAGCCAAGTTCGGATAACTGACGGCCTTGCCCCCGATGGGCGCCCTGTTTTTCCTGAAGAAAGGAACAAATCGAATTGGCGATATCATACTCTCCTACCAGAATCGGCATGGCGACCTGCTCACTCATCTGGAGCACAGTCATATCATCCAATGTTACCCCTTCCCCGTTAACACAATTGGGTGGCAATAACACGCCATCGTATGTGCAAGCCTGTTTTTCTATACTCTGACATATATCTTGTCCAGCAAGCAGACCCGAAACAGAAATTCCACCCCCAAAAAACGCATTCTGTACGACAATTAAATCGGCTATAATCCCGTCAAAGTCGTTTAATTCAGCCACAATAGGCTCCATAAACCGAGCAGCCAGTTCACCTGTCACTATGGCAAATCGCACCCCGCTATTGGATAGATCTTTAATCCTGCGTTTCTCTGTATCCCACGTATCCAGAAAAGACCGGACCATCCCGATCCCATTTTCAAGCTGAGGAAAGGCGTCGTAGTACGAAGCTGGTGGTAATTCCCGATTGGAGATTAGAAAGAGTTCGTCTGCACCATATACAAAACATTCTCCCAATTCATCTCTAAACCTTTGCCCCCACTTATCAATAAGTTTCAGATAGGATTGTGAAATTTGAGGGGTAACGGGGGTCAGATCCGGCAAATCGTCTCGGAAACGAGTAAGTCCCACCGGGACGAGCGCAACCGAACGGACCGCAGGATAAAATGATCGGAGATCGGCAACCGTTCTCTCTAAATGCACCCCATCATTCCAACCCGGACATACAACAACCTGGGTGTGCATTTCAATTCCACCATCGGCAAGCGTTTTTATACGGTCGATAATATCAACCGTCGCTTTCTTCCGTCCCAACATCTTTAAACGCACTTCGGCCTCTGTAGCGTGCACCGATATGTATTGAGGCGTTAGACCCTGATCTACGATTCGTGCAATATCACGCTCTTTTACGTTGGTCAGCGTGACGTAGGAACCGTGCAAAAACGAAAGCCTAAAATCATCATCCTCAAAATATAGGCTCTTTCTTAGACCGCTTGGCATCTGGTGGATAAAGCAAAAAACACACTTATTATTACAGCTACGCAGTCGCAAGTCTTCGAATTCGATACCAAAAGACTCGCCAAAGCTGCGCTCGATCTCTACTTCGTATAGCTCACCTTCGCGCTCTATTTCAAAACAGAGATCTTCCTCTGCGCTTTGGACCTGGAAATCGAGAATATCTGCAGTTTCCGACCCGTTAATACTAACGACTCGATCGCCCGGCAACAGCCCACTCCGTGCTCCGAGTTCGCCCGGTATTAACTCTTTTATTACGATCACAGAGCTCGCCCCACGCTTACTGTAATACTATTCAGCGTTGACTGTTGAATGGTCATTTCAAATTGGTCTTCTACCTTTAGGGTTAAATGTCTGGCGATATCAAATCCCGTATTTTTACTCTGAATATCAAATACCGCTCGATCAGCATCATAAACCCTCCTGTGAAGGGTCTGCACGCTGCCCAGAGCACCGACTAGGGCCGATTCAAACTCCTGTGGATCAACGCCTTCAAAATTGGCTATCATTCGCACTAGCCGGCCTGAATAGACTTTATTTCGCCAATTCTCAACGAGATCACCTACTAAGGAATCTGCAAGACTCCTCGCACATTGTGCCCTGGCTTTTTCCAGGGCTGCTTCGGCTTGCCCAGCAGCCGCTCGAGCACTACCATGGTGCATCGAAAAAACGCGGCCCGTATCAGCCCAGAGTCCTTCGAGCCTTATATTTGCCGCGGCAGAATAGATGCCTATCGACCCCAGAGATCGCTCCGTAAGGGGAATGGGCTTGTCGCCTTGTAATGAATTCTCAAGATGCGCATATACGACAATATCGGCGCCCATTTCTTGGCCAATCTCGGCTGCCTCAGCGGTCGATTTAATGGGGCTAATATCAGGCGCCGTCATGAGGTTCAACCTCTTACTTATCTTCCTTAGCGCCCCTCTCAGATGAGTGCTCACCCTTGCGCCTTCTTGGCCGCTCTCTAAAACGAGGATATAGGGGTTTCCCGCACTTTCTATAAGAACCTCCAACCCTTCAATGCGATCTTGCAGAGCACCTAATTCAACCGTGGATGCCAGAGTTACAGCCAGCGTAAATTCGTCAATTAACTGTTCATCCAAGACATCGTATGTCCTCACATATCCTTCTGTTTTTGTGTAGATATTGTCTTCAATCAGGGCGAAGTTCTCAACGCGTGCATGGCTTGAGAGAAGCACGCCTACGCCTTCCTCAACCGCTTGGCGCAGTGCGTTCTGCTTGGCTTCTTCATACGCTGCAACTCGGTCACCCTTTATAATGACTCCATACCCTGTCGATTCAACGCGCTTCACCGATTCGGCCGACAGCGGCAGGACCTGAGAAACCAGGAGCAAAAAGAGCGTTGGCACCATGTGAGCTAATACTCAATCCGAAAGGAGTTTTGCAATTGACGGATAGCCAACAGAGCTTGGGCACCTGAAACAGATCCCTCCGGGTTAACTGCCCCCGTCCTCCGATCGGCAATATTCAACAATCCTCTCTCAAGGCTTAACGCAAGAGCATTATAGGCATAATTATCGGCGCGCAGATCGGGGAAACGCGATTCTTGCCCTATGTAGGCATGGCTCAATGTTTTATCCCCGCTCAAAAGAATCAAAATGGCCTGATTTGACTGTGCATATTGAGCCCTTGTAAGGATGCTTTCTGGGTAGAAATTACCATCGGGGTAGGCTTGAAGCCCCATTAAACCCATTGCTAGGACTTCGCGTATCCAAGCATTAGCCCATGTGCTTTCTATGTCTGGAGGTAGTTCAAAGGTTTGGGCTGTTTGGATTACATCCCCTCTCTTGCGGATTAATTCCGGCAACTTCAACTCATCCACCAGCAAAACGGCCCATTCTGCTCGGGTAATTTCCGCTTTCAACCCGATTTCGATGCCGGCTCTGCTCCCCGGTGCAGATCGCTCCGCTGTTTGCAGACGCTCAACTTCCGACAGCGCTTTTTCTACCCACTTGCCGCGACCAACCGCCAGTATTTCCTGCAGTTTTTCACGAGCTAGCCCCAATTCCCCAGCCATTGCATAAGACTGCGCCCAATACCAGGCCACATCCTGGCTTTCATCACTCAGTTTTTCCGCTCTACGGTATGCGTTTTCAGCCTCGTTTAGCCATGTGCTCTTACTCCGACCAAGCGCTACGCCCTCTGCACTGACAATGCGTCCAAGGCCGATATGAGCATCAATAAAGTTTCGATCTTTTCTAAGTGCCGCATCTATACGCTTGCGGGCGTCGTGATATTCTCCGTTTCGCAAACTGATAAGAGCCATCCCAACAGAATAGCCGGGGTAGCTATCATCTAGGGATCGGGATCGGTTAAATGCCCGTTCAGCCAAGAGAACCTGGTCCGACTCTAAATCCGCCAAGCCCTGTTTATAATGAGATTCTGGGCGGTCTAAAGGCGATTGGGGTTGGCCGGCCGGCCGGCCACATGAAACCAGCAGAATGGATAAGAGTAGTAGTTTTTTCATAAGGGAGAGAAAATTTGGAGCGGGAGACGGGAGTCGAACCCGCGACATCGAGCTTGGGAAGCTCGCGTTCTACCCCTGAACTACTCCCGCTCGCTCAGTAAGATCGCTTAAACCAACCTAACAGTAAAAATAAAATAATCCTTCTATC
>CALDFW010000056.1 GCA_937942165.1 uncultured bacterium
ATCTGCACGATACCCCGAACAAGGCCCTCTTTGAACGGGACAAACGCGAGTTTAGCCACGGCTGTATTCGCGTTGAAGACAGCGAGTTTTTGGCTCAGCACCTTCTCGACGGTTGGGAAGGGGAAGATTTAGAAAATCTGATAGCAAGCGGAAGGAACCGGCAGATTGTCTTAGATGATCCGCTGCCGGTTTTCCTATTGTACTGGACGGCTTGGGTGGGAGATGACGGCCTATTATATCTGCGCGAGGATGCATATCAGAGCGATAATAAGATGCGAAACGCGCTGGGTAAAACACCGCTATAGCATTGTTTTAATAGGTAGTTTTGACCATATTCAAGGGGTTAGCCGACAGAGACCTTTCCGGGGATAAATCATGGTTGGACAAGCCAGTATGAACGACGTTGTTGGACTCATTTTGGGGGGCGGACAGGGTACGCGTCTATTTCCACTGACTGAGTACCGTTCCAAACCCGCTGTGCCCATCGGTGGTAAATATCGCCTGATTGATATCCCCATCAGTAACTGCATTCACTCCGGCATTAACCAGATGTTTGTGCTGACGCAGTTCAACTCCGCGTCGCTCCAT
The DNA here is from genome assembly GCA_937942165.1 of uncultured bacterium. Classification (GTDB taxonomy): domain Bacteria; phylum Latescibacterota; class UBA2968; order UBA8231; family UBA8231. The sequence goes on from CALDFW010000056.1 coordinate 589, forward strand.
CAGCACATAAGCCGGACCTACCGCTTCGATCAGTTTTCCGAAGGGTATGTCGAGATTCTGGCCGCCGAGCAGACGCAGGAAAGTACAGACTGGTACCAGGGTACTGCCGATGCGGTGCGCCGGCAGCTGCGACGCATCCTGTCTCGCAGTGCAGAGCAGGTGCTTATTCTCTCCGGTGACCATTTGTATCGCATGGACTACGCCAGCTTTATCGCCGAACACCGGGCGCGTGGTTCAGACGTTTCTATCGCGGTTAAGCCCGTGACGCGCCGCGAAGCGCCGGAACTGGGTATTTTGAAGGTGGATGACGAAGGGCGGATCGTCAATTTTGTCGAAAAACCGCAAACGGACGAGGAACTGGAGTCGCTGCGCTTGCCCTCTTCTCCGAGCGACAACCCGGAAGAGGTTTATATGGCCTCCATGGGTATTTACCTATTCGAGCCTCAGGTGCTGATTAGTTTACTAATGGGCGACGACCGCGACGACTTCGGGAAGCATATTATTCCCGAAGCCATTAATAAGGTTAACGTTTTCGCGCACACGTTTTCGGGCTATTGGGAAGATATTGGAACGATTCGCTCCTTTTACGATGCCAATCTCGCTCTGACAGACGCGCGGCCCAATTTTGACTTCTATCTGCCCGAGGCCCCCATATACACGCGTGCGCGTTTCTTGGCAGGGGCCCGGTTGGAGAGTTGCCGAATAGAGAACGGGATGGTGGCAGAGGGATCCTATATTTGCGATGCGCAAATAGAGCGGTCCGTAATTGGCATACGCAGCGTAATTGGACCAGGAGCCAAGATTTTCAACTCAGTTGTGATGGGTGCCGATTACTACGAAACGCCGGTCGATATAGAGAGAAATCAAGCCCGATCGGTGCCCAACGTTGGTATTGGCGCAAACGCCTCTATTAACCGCGCGATCATCGATAAAAATGCGCGCATCGGAGAGCGTGTGATTATTAGCAACGACGAGAATGTAATGGAGGCGGAAGGAAAGAATTACTACATCCGCGACGGGATCGTAGTCGTACCTAAGGATGCCGTTATAGAACCGGGTACGGTTATATAAGAAGTCGGGGAAAAACAGAAAAGGGGGCAGGTCGAAAGACCTGCCCCCTTTTTGTTATACGTGGTTTGCTGCAGCCTACTTCAAGAGCATCATCTTGCGATTAAAGACCTGACCGCCAGCCTGCAGCTGATAAAAGTACATGCCGCTGGATAGATCTGCTGCGTTCAGACGCACCTGATAGCTACCGGCGAGGCGGTTGCCCTCAACAAGCGTAGCGACTTGCTGACCCAAAAGATCGTATACCTTGAGCGATACATAACCCGAGTTGGCTAGCGAGTAGCTAATGGTCGTGCTTGGGTTAAAGGGGTTGGGATGGTTCTGGCTCAGGGCAAACGCCGAGGGCATTCCAGACAGAGACGATTCTTCGGCTACCACCGTCGCTACCGATTCGTCAAAAGCGGTAATGCCAGCTTCGGACAGGAAGGTCCAACCCTGAGTCCACAAACGGCTTCCAAAAGCGCCAACGTAGTCGACGGCCGTGTAGAATCCATCATCCGGCGTGGGGGCCAAGCCGCTATAGGCGGCCCCTCCGACCATCGGGCGGGGATCCAATCCACCGTCTGTGTCGCGAGAGATGCCGTTTAGCATTGGATCTACAATACGGTTCTCGTTGGCTGCTAAGTGGTCGGCAACAAATACATCAGGTGCAATGGCGGATAGTTCATTGCCGGCACCGAATCCCCACCAGATATTGTTTGCCAGTTTCAGATCACCAGCTTCCAGACGTGCGCGACTGTCCTCGCCCGAATCTAAATCCTCAACGTCGATGCCCTCGTTGGCGAAATCGGTGAAGATGCTATTTACATAGTGTCCGCCGGCATTGTCGCGAATTTCTAGCACGGTATCGTTGTCACCGTTTGTCGAAAACTCACCGGAACCGATGTATGTGGCGTTGTAAATGGCCGGAGTGGCGTAGGGTGTTCCGTCTTCGGGCGTGGTGCCGCCGTCGTGTTCTCCAGCGCGATTGCCCGTCTCATCGTCCTGTATTACAAACCAGAACTGGCCTTTACCGCGGAAGCCTTCATCGTAGTCAAAGGCATCGTCTCCGTTAAAAGCGGAGACGAGATACTTCGTATTTACGGTGCCGCCGAACCATTCGAATCCGTCATCTTTGTTGTTGTATACTTCTACATATTCGATAAGAGTACCGGATCCCACGCCGCCCATGGTCAGTCCGTTGATTTCATTGCCAGCGCCAATGTCGGTTCCACCGTGGCGAATGGATACGTAGCGAAAAACGCCTGAATTATCGGCGTCATCACTTCCGCCGTATAGTCCGCGAGGTTCGGTGGTTGGTATACCCTCAATAGGCGTTTCACCGGGTTCTGAATTGAGGCTAGCATTCCCCAAGATGATGACGCCACCCCATAGGCCTCGTGCATCCAAGGGAAGGTCGGATGGGTCGTCGACATTATCAGCTTCAGCGGTGAAAACAATGGGGTCTTCGGCCGTGCCGCTGGCAAAAATCTTTCCGCCGCGTGCGACCACGAGAGCTGAAGAATTCTCTCCCTGTCCGGGCTTGCCCTTAATAACGGTCCCGGGCTGTATCGTTAGGCTAGCGCCAGGGTCCACAAAGACGAGACCGTTGAGTATATATTCGTTGTCGGCAGTCCACACGACGTTGGTATTGGCTGCAATGTCGGTGTCTGTGATCTCAATGGTTGCTGCCTGGGCAGTCATGGGGATAAGCGCCACGCATCCAGCAAGTATTAACGTTCGCACAATACATCCTCCTCTTTGAGGTCAGGGCTGGTCTGGATGTGCAAAAGGCCAGACCAAACGCGATTAGAATGTCTCATAGCCGATTGGACTTGAGACGTGTTGTACTTCACTGCTTAATAATGATTACTGGCTGTGACGAGGTTATTGCACGACTGTGAATAGTGTGTTACGAAAGAGAAGGGGAACGGGGAAGAGAACCGCAGGGGGCATTTAATTGCGACTGATTTATTAGGACAATGAGGCGGCAAAGGCCGGGCTCGTTTATTTAACTACGAGGCCGGCCTTTATATCACTTAGCTGGGGATAGCTAAAATCTTTGCGCTTATTTCCCGATTCCATAAGAGAGAGAGAGGGAAAAGGTGCGGCCTCTGTAATACTGGGAGGCGGTATAGTCCGTGCCGGCGTATCGGTAGATCTTTTCTATGGGTTCATCGAGGATATTCTTGGCACTAAGTTTAGCCTTATAGGCCCCCCACTTTTTCGCTAGGGTAAGATCGAGCGTGCTCCGTCCCTTCTCATACACGTCTGGCGTGCCGCCAAGACTGACTTCTTCCAAGCGGCGTCCGAAGACATTGTAGTAAATACCTGCCGTCGTACCCGTTTGGTAGTTGTTGTAGCTAAAGTCTACGTTAAATAGATAGGGGGACTGCCCTTGCAGTGCGCGCGTGTTTTTTGCATTGGGGTTTAAAGCTCTGCGCAGTGCGAGTTCGTTGTCGCCAATTGTAGTTTCGGAACGCACGAAGGAAGCGTTGCTGCCCATGTTGAAATTCTCTAGGGATGAGTTGATAAAGCTCAGATCACGCCGAGCCTCGAACTCAATGCCAGTTACTTGGGCTAGGTCTACGTTTTGGAACTGCACTTCGCCGTTAACAGTTAGAATGACGCGTTCTATGGGGTTTTGGAATCGCTTAGAGAAGAGACTGACGGCGTAAATTTCTCCGGGTTTCCCAAAGCGCTCCCAGCGAAGGTCTATATTGTCGATAATCGTGCGCTTGAGTTCTGGGTTGCCTATGAATATGAAATCACCCACAAAGTTGAAGGATGCAAACGGTGCGAGCTCACGAAACGATGGGCGGGCTAGGGTGCGTCCATAAGAGGCGCGTAGATTCATCCGTTCGTTTAATGCGTATACGGCGTTAAGTGAAGGTAAGAGATCGTCTGTATCCAGACGGCCTTCTGTCTTTGTGCTGTCCTGGCTAATAACGTCGAGGTCTGTCCTTTCAAGACGGGCTCCACTGACCAGTCTAATGCGCGTACTCAGCGGTAATTCAACCATGAAATAGGTGGCATATATGAGCTGTTCACCGTCGAAATTGCTCGATAATTGTGAAGCGTCCTGAACAAAGTTACCAAAGCGAAATAAGTCGTTTTCGTTTGATAGAATGCCGAGATTCTCCACTTGGAAAAAAGAGTCGGGATTTCCATCATAGCGAATATCGTCTTGGGCAAATTCATAGCGATTTTCGCGGAATGTCCGCTCTTTTTGAAGGGCCATCAGGCCACCTTTGAGATTGCCCTTGAGGCCCTGCCATTGGGAAAAGGGCAGAGAGAGATTGAGCTGAAATTCTCTATTGGACTCTTCCAGTCGACGGTAGTAGCGCGTTGGAAGGGGGTAGATAGAAGGCGATATAGAGTAGGATGTGACTGCGCCTCTCAAGACGGTGCCGTTCTCATCACGTAGTAGGTTGCCTTCGCTATCGCGCAGGGGGCGGTTGTCTCGCGTGACGTAGTTATCGGTGAAAAATCGCAGGTCGGGTTCATCCTGCTGCGACCTAGCGCTTGAACCAGACCAATCGGCTTTCAGGTCGTGCAGCGAGGAAAAGAGGTGCTTCCCCGATATTTGAAGGGAGTGGATTTGCCGCACTGTAAACTGAAGTACGCGGGTTTCATACACGGCAGATTCTTCGAGGTCGCGTGGGAAGGTTCCGTAAAGATAGCGAGCCATATCCTCACCCGTGCGATTCAACATATTGGTTACGGATATTTCGTGTGTCTTGGCGGGGCGGAACGAAAGCGTCGCCAAGCTGCCAATTGCGATCTCCTGCGAGCCGCGCGCATCGGATAGCTGGTAGTTGTTGGTCAGCGTGCTGGCGTTGCGACTAGTGAGCTGCCAGCGGGCTGATGTACCCTGATCGTAAAACGAAGTGCCTTTACTGTAAGTCAGAGAGCCTAGAAAGCCTAGCGGTTTACCTAATAAGGTCGTTTGGTTGCCCAAGGCAACGGAATACCCCTGATTCAGGCCGGATTTCTTCCTGTCCGGTGCCATAACGGGGGAAAAAGCTTTAGAGTACTGATCTAACTGCTGCGCTATATCGGAATCTGTGTAGGCTGAACCCACATCGGGGATGTCGGCTAAGCCGTCGCGAAGTGCCTGCGGCAGATCGCGCGTTCCGTCATCGGATCCCAACCAGCCGGATCCGCCTCCTTCGTAGGTGAGGAATTGATCATTGAGAGAGCTGCGCGTATTGTAAGCAGTCGAAGATGAAACGGAAAGAGTAAAGTTGTCGGGAAATGCTTTGGTGCCAATATTAATGCTTCCGCCCGTAAAATCGCCTGGTTTGTCGGGCGTAAAGCTCTTGGTCGTTACGATATTATCGAGCAAACTAGTTGGAAACAGGTCCATGGGGACTGCTCTTTTATTGGGGTCAGCGCTTGGCAGAGAGGATCCATTGAGCTGAACGGAAGAATAGCGATCGCCCAAACCTCGGATATAAACGTATTTTCCTCCCACCACAGAAGCCCCTGTTGTTTGCTTCATGGCCTCAGCAGCGTCACCGCTGCCCGACCGAGCTATCTCTTCTGCGCTAATAGCATCGCTAATAGCAGGAGCTTTTTGCCTTTCTTTCAGCAGGGAAGCCCCCGTATTACGAAGTGCCTTTGCTTCGACTACGACCCCTTCCTCAAGCTCAATAGCTTCGGGACTGAGCGTTACCTCAAGCGGCTCTCCAACTTCTGCTCTGACCTCGACCCCTATGATAGATACTTTTTGGTAGCCAATCATAGACGCTACTAGCACGTACTTGCCCACGGGGATGTCCATCAGGCGAAATGAGCCATCCAAGTCACACAGCGTGCCCCAGTTGGTCCCCTCCAAGAAGATGGTGGCTCCCATGAGCGGATCGCCGTTTTGACGATCGACTACGGTGCCGTATATCGTGCCCGTTTCTTGAGATTTTGCGGGTGAGGCATAAATCAGTGCAAGGCCTAAAATGAGTGTGACAGTGAGTTTCATGTGATACTGATCCTCCCAACTGACGGTGTGAAACGCAAGATGTATGGCAGTCAATTGACTAACGCATAGCAAGGATAAATCTGCTTCTTTTCATTTGCGTTTCAGCAGTGCTACGATTCAGTGCCAATGTATAGGCAGCGTTACGGGGTTTGTGGGGCGGTCCAAGGGTCAAAAAGCGGCGTTGTAACGTTATTGTAACAATTGCGTAACCTGATCATGACAGTTGGTGGCTAAAATGATCTCACCACAGCTTGTGTTACAGTGGAAGTGCATTAAAACACATTTTGTAACAATTGCAATGAGGAGGGCTTTGTGAACAGGGTAACGATTTGTGGGATACTATTATTCGCTGGTATCTTGACAGAATCTGCTTGGGCAGAAAATGGGAAATTGTCGGGCTATATGTTTGGCGATTACTACTACACTGTCTCTGCCGAAGGGGAAGATCAGAAAGGCGAAAATGCATTGAGATTTCGCCGCATGTATCTGACCTACGATAAGAGCATAGATGAGGGTATTTCTACTCGTTTTCGCCTTGAGGCTAACGATGCAGGGTTGGGAAGTGGTAAAAAGATGGTGCCTTTCGTGAAACACGCCTATGTCAAATTGAGTGATTCCCTTTTGGGAGGGGACTTATATGTCGGTCTATCGGGAACGCCTACTTGGGCGCATGCCGAAAAAGTTTGGGGGTATAGATCCATCGAAAAAACCGTTATGGACCTGAATAAGATCGGATCATCTGCTGATATAGGGGTGTCGCTCAAGGGTAAATCCGGCAAGCTGGCCTATGCTGCAATGATTGGGAACGGCCCAGGGCAAAAATCCGAAGACGATGATGGTAAGAAAATATATGGTTCACTCGCTTTTAACCTGAGCAAATCTCTCATCATAGAAGGCTATGCCGACTATAATTTC
>CALDFW010000057.1 GCA_937942165.1 uncultured bacterium
CTCGCTATACGGCCGTGCGTACGAGCCGGACCCAATTTCTACGGCCGTGTGGGGCGAGCGCTCCAATGCGCGTGAGATCTCGCTGGGGCCGGCCTATCCGAATCCCTTTAATGGACAGGTTCTGCTGCCTCTGACGCTAGCGGAAGAGAGGGATACAGAACTGTCAATTTATAATAGTTTGGGGCAGCTAGTCCGCGTGTTATACAGCGGATCTCTTCAGAGTGGCGTTCATCAGATGTACTGGGATGGGAGAGACGAGAAAAATAGCGCGGTCGCCAGCGGATATTACTTCGCACTAGCGCGGGTTGATGGAGCCGTTTTTATGCGTGGGTTGACGCTGCTAAAATAGCGCCGTCAACGGAAGTCATACCGCATCGTGTCCCAATGATGTCTTAGTTTTCTATCTTGCATCTATAGATGCAGTTCGGCCACCGCACGCGCGTCCGGACACTCTATTTTTGCCAAATCCTGCGCATAATCCCGTCCGGTGGAAGGATTGCAAATTTCGGGCGCTATTTCTAAGAGTGGCACGAGCACGAAATCTCGCACCTCTATATGAGGATGGGGTATCGTCAGGTTGCTGCTGCTCAGGCAGATCTCGCCAAAGAGAAGTAGGTCCAGATCGAGCGTGCGCGGTCCCCAGTGGATATGCCGCTGCCGCTCAAAACGATGCTCTATGCGCTGCATCTCAGCGAGGATTGCCTCTGGGGTGTGATCCGTTTCTACGCAGCATACGGCATTGAGAAAAGCGGGTTGGTCCGTATAGCCGTGTGGAGCGGTCTCATATATGCTGGAAACAGACACGACTTCGATGCCAGACACGGCTTGCAGGGCATCGAGCCCGCCCTGTAAAAGAGCCTGGCGGTCGTTTAGGTTGGATCCGAGCGCAATAAAGGCGCGTTCAGTCATATCGGCGCTGTATTTCGACTTCAATCCCATCAAAGTCGCCTGGCACGGGCGGATGGGGTTTACGCACACGCACGACAAGTGAGATGGGTGCATGCGAAGTGCCGATCGCCGCGGCTAGGTGTTCGGCTAGTGCCTCAACGAGCTTGAAACGACGCTGCGTAACAACGTCCTCTACAATTTTGTACACGTCTGCATAGTTTATCGACTGTTCTAAGTCATCGTCGCGCCCCGCCTTGCCGAAGTCTCCCATTAGTTCTACGTCAACCTCGAATCGTTGACCGAGGCGAGCTTCTTCTGGAAACAGGCCGTGGTAAGCATAAAAGCGCATATTGCGCAGGCGGATGGTATCATTTCCCATTGGTCATAGTCCATTTATTCGTGGCTAAATGCCGATGAATATAGGCGAGAGGGGGCAGGTGTCAATTGTCTGAAGAAAGGCCTGGACTAGCTTGATTTGACCAATCTCGTTGAGTATATTGCTGGTATCAAGGACGATCTACCCCAAGGAGGTCCACGATGTCAGAAGTTTCAGCTATGCGCAGCGCCGGCCCAGCTATGCAGGCGAGTGGTTCGCGCGCCCAGGAAGAGGCGCGTGCCGATCGGAACCAGGCGCAAGAGCGCCGAGCCGAGGAGGCTGAGGCGCGTCGTCAGGAAGAACGTCAGCGCGCTGCGCGTGCAGAGCAAGCGGGTCAGTCTGAGCGCGTAGAGCAGACGCGTCAGCAGCAGGCCGTGCAGCAAGACCGTCAGGTCAGTGAAGGTCAGAGCCAGCGTTTAGAAATGGAAACGCGACAGGGACGAGGACAAATCGTCGATACGCTCGCCTAGTCGTATCGATACTTGAAATAAGAGACAAGCGCGCGCCGCTGGACTTAACCGTCCGGTGGCGCGTTTTTTTTATGGTCGTGAGAGGGCTTTGTGTGCGATATCACGCCTGTAGTAGGCTCCGTCGAAATGAATGGCATCGACGGCCTTATAGGCGTTGGCAACCGCATCGTGTATCGTATCGCCCAGTGCGGTCACACCAAGAACGCGGCCGCCGTTTGTCACTAGCTGTTCGTCGCGCAGTTCCGTGCCAGCGTGAAAGACTACCTGTTCGGTTTCTCCTGTAAGGGATTCGAGACCGGATATGGCCATTCCTTTGGGATAGGATTCGGGATAGCCTTCTGCTGCCATAACGACGCAAACGCAGGCGCGGGGGGCATTGTCGATCTGAATGCGATCTAGCTGTCCGTCGCAAGCCGCCTCTATGATGTCGAGTAGATCGTTCTGGATGAGCGGCAGTAAGATCTGACATTCAGGGTCGCCAAAGCGCGCGTTAAACTCGACGACCTTGGGGCCTTCTCCCGTTAACATCAGGCCGCAATACAGCACGCCGGTAAACGGACAGCCCATGCGTTGCATCTCAGCCAGTACGGGTGCAATAATACGCTCTTCGGTTTCCCGATGGAGCTCAGACGTCAATGCTGGGGCAGGAGCATAGGCGCCCATGCCGCCCGTGTTAGGGCCTTTATCGCCATCAAATATGGCTTTGTGGTCCTGAGCGGGTGCTAAGGTCAGAAAGTGGGATCCGTCGCACAGCGCGAAGAGGGAAACTTCCTCTCCCTGCATAAATTCTTCTACGACGATTTCGCTTCCAGCACTGCCAAATGCGTTGCCTGCTAGCATGTCTTGCGCGGTTGAAATGGCTTCTTCCAACTCCATACAGACAACGGCACCCTTGCCAGCGGCTAACCCACTCGCCTTGACTACGATCGGAGCTCCCTGTTGGCGGATGTAGGCGACGGCGCTATCAGCATCGGTGAAAGAGCGGTGAACTGCCGTCGGAACGCCGATGCGCTGCATTAGATCTTTTGAAAACGCTTTGCTGCTCTCCAGGCGAGCTGCCGCTTCAGTTGGACCAAAGATTTTTAAACCGCGCTGCTGAAAGTGATCTACAATACCTCCCGCGAGCGCGTCATCGGGGCCGACTACCGTTAGGTCAATACCCTCGTTTAGTGCCCAATCGGCGAGCTTGTGGATCTCTGCGTTCAGTTTCTCTCTCTCTGAAGCCGGCGTATCGACGCGAATGGGTACTAATTCGGCTAGGGGCGCCATGCCAGGGTTTCCAGGTGCGGCATAGAGCTTCTCGATGCGTGGACTTTGCGCCAGTTTCCATACTAGGGCATGTTCGCGTCCACCCTTGCCAACTACAAGCACTTTCATGGGGGTTCCTTTCTATTCTACAAGTAGCCAAACTCGCGCAGATCGCGCTCTTGATTGCGCCATCCTGGCCTGACTTTGACCCAGAGCTCGAGATAGACAGATTGGTCTATCATCGTTTCGATGCCTTTACGTGCCTGTTTGCCTATCGCCTGTAAGCGAGCTCCCTTGCGTCCTATTACAATGCCTTTCTGGCTCCCTCGCTCAACGTATATAATGGCGCTGATATACGTCTTGTTTGCCGTGCGCTCCTTAAACTCTTCGATGGCGATGTTGATTGAATAGGGCAGTTCGTTTTCGAGGTGTTCGAAAGCAGATTCGCGGATTAGTTCAGCGGCAAAGAAACGCTCTGGTTGCTCTGCTACCATTTCATCTGGATAGAGTTTAGGGCCCTTGGGCATGTGGGCGTCAATGCGATCCAATAGAGGCGTAAGATGAGATCCCTGCAAAGCGGAAATGGGAACGAGCTCTGGCAAGTTGTATTCGCTCTGTATTTGTCGCTGTAGGTTTTCGAGAATTCCTTCGCCCAGAAGGTCGATTTTATTGAGGGCCGCAATAACGGGCGTCCGCGCCTGCTCCAAGAAGCGGCGCACGAGCTTAGCTCGGTCACGTGGCTGGCTGGCATCTATGAGCAGAAGGGCCACGTCTGCTTCGCGCGCAGCCTGTTCAATCTGACGTTCCATGCTCTCGTGTAGCTTGTAGCTTGGTTCAAGTAATCCCGGTGTGTCTAGAAAGATGACCTGACTCTGGGGGCGTGTCAGCACTCCCAAGACGCGGCCTCGAGTTGTTTGAGGTTTAGCGGTGACGATAGACAGACGCTGGCCGAGGAAGGCGTTAAAAAGGGTCGACTTGCCCGCATTGGGACGTCCGACGAGGGCGACGTAGCCGCAGCGCGTTTCAGAAGGATACGTTGGCAGAGAGCTGATAGGTTGACTCGAGTTGGTCGTGTTGTAGGTAGGCGAAATCAAGTGTGATACGCCGATGTGGTTGCAGGCCAAGTCCAAGGGAGTGACGATTCTCTTCTAGGCCGCCGCGCAGCGCTAAAGACCGGTAGCGATATTCGACACCCGTGTGAAGAGGTGTACCCTCAACTACATCGCCGCCTGCGCGCGATGCCAAGGCCACCGTAGCGCGTCCTCCAGCTACCTTTAACTGATAGGTGGCCCCTAATAAAATGGAGGGGCTGATACGATCGTTCGCATCGGTGTTCCAAATAATGGGCGTCGATGTTATGTCGCGAAGAGTTGCTGCTAGGGATAGGCCGGGTCTGAGCTGGTAGTTAAGCCCTAAATCGAGGCCCAGGCCATAGGCGCTAAAAGAGGCGACTTGGCGGTAGATTATTTTGATTGAGGCACCCAGAGAGAGCGGCGCGCGCAGACGGTGTGCCAAAGATACATAGAGCGCGTAGTCTGCGCTGGCTTCTGTGGAACGGATATACGGGCGATTGTTTTGGCTCAGGGGGCGTCCCGGGTCTGCCAATTCTGTGAAGTGAATATCGTTCACGCCAACCCGCAAGAGGGCCACCCCCATGCCGTGTAGGCGTTTGCCCGGGCGTGCGATGGCTGCGAAATCGTGATCGACCATACCCGCAAATCGTTCGGCGTGCGTCAGGTGAAGCTGTTTTTGCGATAGGCGGGTTAGGCCGGCCGGATTCCAGTAGACGGCCGTGGGATCGTCGGCTAAGGCTACGTAGGCGCTGCCTAGTGCCAACGCTCGTGCACCGGCTCCAAGGGAGAGAAATTCGCCGGCAAAGGACGAGGCCGCAGCAGTGTTGCCGACGGTAGAAAGAAAGAAGAGAATAGCAGCAGCTGTTCTATACATAAAAGGTTGGGAAAGGGTGTATTTACTGTGTGCATGAGTACAATACGAGACGGAATTTGACCTGTCAAGCGCGCAGACTCGCCTCCTATCGTATAAGCGAGATCTGCAGGTCCATGACGTTGGTACCCGTAGCGCCGGTCACGATTAAATCCTCTAAGTCATAGAAGTAGTGGTAGGAATTGTTCTCGTGCAGATACGCGTGCGCAGAGAGGCCCCGTTCCAAGCCTCGTTTGAGTGTAGACCCGTCTGCGATAGCGCCGGCTGCGTCCGTCGGACCATCGGTGCCATCGGTGCCACCCGAGAGCAGGGCAATGTCTGACCAGCCGTCAAGGTGAATGGCCGCGGCTAAGGCGAGCTCTTGGTTGCGGCCGCCCTTGCCGTTTCCTCGGATGGTCACCGTCGTTTCGCCGCCGGCTATAACACAGGCTGGAGGAGCTAGAGGGCGGGAACGCGTGCGAATTTCCTGCGCGATCGACGCTAGCGCTACGCCCATTTCTCGAGCCTCTCCCTGCAGACGCGAAGTAAGTACGATCACTTCGTACCCCATCTCTTTGGCGCATCGTGCCGCGGCGTCGACGGCCAATGTATTGTTGCCGATCACGTTGTTTTGCACGCGCTCGAAGACCGCTTCGTCCGATTTAGGGGTATCTGGAATCGCACCTCCTGCCCCCTTTTCTAAGCGCAGTCGAACGGGGGGCGGTAAATCCGAACGTAGCTGATACCTGTCGACTATGTCCAAACAGTCGGCAAAAGACGTGGCGTCTGGATAGGTGGGCCCTGAGGCAATAGTATCCAACGCGTCGCCGATTACGTCGGACAACATGAGCGATATGACCTGAGCGGGCTGCGCTCTCATGGAGAGCTGCCCACCTTTTACTGCGGATAGGTGCTTTCGTATGGCATTGATTTCACCTATAGTGGCTCCACAGTTTAAAAGGAGGCGCGTCGTTTGCTGTTTGTCCTCTAGGCTGATGCCTTCTATTGGAGCAGGGAGTAGAGCAGACCCCCCGCCGGAAAACAGGCAGAGGACGAGCGCGTGCTCATCCAAGCCATCCAGCAGTTGGAGCTGACGATGGGTGCCTTCCACGCCTGCTCTGTCTGGGACGGGGTGGCCGCATTCTATCGTTTCGATGTGACGCAGGGGAATTTCATGTCCGTGCTTGGTATTAATCAGGCCGGCGTCAATATGCGAGCCCAAAACCTCTTCTACGGCTGCTGCCATCGCGGGCGTTGCTTTCCCCGCACCGATTACAACAAGTCGGGATAGGGCTTCGAGATCGCAGTGCCAATCACCAATACGAAGGATTGATCCTTCCAGATGCAGGGCATTGAGCACGCAGGTGCGCGGTTGGGCTGCGGCCGTTGCCGCGGTAAAGATTGCTCGGGCGTCTGAGTGTAACGTCTGAATCGATGGAGTCTTCACGCAGAATTAGAAGCGCCGCATGAGGCCCACTACTTTGCCTGCAATGCTAAAATCTGCGGTGTCTGACGGCACGACGATGGGTTGGAATGCTTCGTTTGCGGGCAGCAGGCGAATGCAGCCGTCTTCGGGTGCGTAGTGTTTGACCGTTGCATCACCCCCTATTTGAGCCACGACAATGTCGCCGCGTTCGGCATTTTCTTGCTGCCGTGCTAGGACGATATCACCGTCTAAGATACCGGCATTTTTCATGCTTTCGCCGTGAACGCGGAGGGCGAAGATTGTTCCAGAAGCGGGTAGTAAGGATCGGTCGACTTGGAGGGTCGTTTCGATATTCTCAGTGGCCAGTATAGGCTCGCCGGCTGCTACGCGACCAACCAGTGGGACCTCGTGCAAATCGGATGCAAGCGATGCGGGTTCAACGTAGTCAACCAGTTCAATGCCGCGTGATAGGCGCGCGTGACGCCGTATATGCCCTTTTTTCTCTAGCGCAGCGAGCGTTGTCCGAACTCCGTTGGTAGAGTTGATCTCGAAAACATCCATGATTTCTCGAATAGTCGGGGGAGCGCCACGGCTGCGAATGGCCTCTGCTATAAAATCGTAGATCATTTGCTGTCGTTCGGTCAATTTCTTGCGCATAGAGGCCTCCAGAGGGGGAGGAGTAGTGAAAATGTGAACAGCTGTTCTTTACGATACTGCACATAAGTTCATTTGTCAAGGTTGAGGTATACGTAAGTCGTTGGTTTTTTGGAGGTAGCGAACGTACGAGGTCCTCTTTTGTCGTCTCCGCCCGTGTTGACAAAGTTCATCCCTGTAAATAATGTTCTCTACATACTGGTATTCAGTCTCTAAGTTTGATTATTTTTATGAATGGATTATATGCAGGCAAGAATTCTCGCTCCTAAAGGTCATAACGCATGAATAGAACAAGTCGCTTGGTCGTATTGTCTCTGATCGCAGCTTTGGCAATGGACAGCATGGGACGTCCTGCGGCGGCGGAAGAGGGCCAGGGGGTCTTCACCGCGCGCCGTTCCCTTGGTTTAGCGTTTCTCGGTGGTAGTGCAATGCTATTGAAGCAGGGAATGGATTTCCGCGACGAGGCGGATAAACTGTATGCGCTCTACGAGTCTGCAGAGACGGCGGAAGATGCGGATCGGCTCTACGCCAGAACCAACAACAGAGATATAAAGAGTCAGGTGAGCTGGGCGCTTGCAGGTGCTTTTGCCGTTAGTGGGGTGCGACTTATCTTGCGTACGAATACCCCGTCGGATGCCCGTTATGCACGTTCAGACGCACGTGCTGAGCCCGCCTTGTATCTGGAGCCTCGCGTTTCAGCGCAGCACTTAAGCGTCGTCTTAAAGCGATCATTCTTTTAATCGAGCCTCTACTTTTGCACACCGCTTAAGGGGTTCTCCTCTCTAGCCTGAATCAACTAAAAAAATGAAAAAATATTACGTCCAGTTGATGGCGCTCAGCGCTGCATTTTTTCTCTTGAGCTGCGATCGTGAACGCAGCAATCCAATCGATCCGCAGGCTGCTGTATTGGTAGAGCGGCCCGACACGCCGAATGGTCTACAGGCACAGGGCGGCGTTGAGCGGATCTTACTAGCCTGGCAGGCTATTGCCGCACCCGATTTGGCGGGGTATGCCGTGTTTCGCGCAGTCCAGTCAAACGGAACGTACGCTTTTGTCGTGGGAGACGGCGATAGCACGCTGCAGATAACCACGGGTAAGGTGAGCTTTATCGATTCGTTGGATGCGCCTGGCCAGACGTTCTTCTACCGCATCGCGGCGGTGGATACTTCGGGCTTGCTCAGTGAGCGCTCCAATTTTGTCGGGGCGACGATCATCGAAGACCTCGTTCCTCCAGCGCCTCCAGCCAACCTTTCCGTCGTTGCGGATGAGTCAGAGACGGGCCGCGTCGTTGTGCGCTGGACGTTGCCACGCACAGATGCCGACGGCGGACCGCTGACCGGCCTATTGGGTTTCGTTCTTTTTCGAGCTGAAGGCGACCAGGGCTATGTGCCTATAGATACGCTGGCGGCCGACGCTCAGAGCTACGCCGATGATGGGCTTAAGGCGTTGACTCGCTATGGCTACAGGATTCTTTCTTTCGACTCGAAGGGCAATAAGAGCCAGCTCACAGCGCCTCAATTGACAAGTACGCTGGGCTTACCCACTCCCTCTAATGTTGTCGCAACCGGCGATATCGGCCGTATCGAAATCCGCTGGAGTGGAGTAGACAATACGGATCTGCTCGGCTACAACGTGTATCGCTCAACGCGCTCTGATGTGGGTTTTGAAGCACTGCCCAGTATCGAGGGCACGGATTTTACCACGGGCTTGACCACGTACGTAGATTCGGGGCTGGTTGGCGGCACGAGCTTCTTTTACAAGGTGCAGTCTATAGGGCGCGGGACGCTTGTGAGCGAGTATTCCGTCTTTGTGGGTGCGACTGCGCTCGCAGATGAGGTGGCACCGGGCGCGCCGGTTGATCTAGCTGCCGTGGCAGATGAAAATGACTTTGGCCGCGTCATTATTAGCTGGAACGCTCCGCTGCGCGATGCGGACAGCGCCCAGCTAACGGGGTTAGAGGTTTACACGGTGTATAGATCTGTAGACACGAATACTTCATTCGTAGCCGTTGGCCAAGTGGACTCGGGAAATCGCCAGTTAGTCGATACGGGTCTCGACGAATCGACCACCTATTTTTACGCCGTCACGGCCTCGGACGAAGCCGGCAACGAAGGTCCGCGTTCGTCTCCGGTACAGGTGCGGACAAAGGGTCCCGACAGGGACGCACCTGACCCGCCGCAAAACTTGTCCGCGATTCCGAGTGAAGAAGACTTTGGCCGAGTCGTCCTGAGGTGGAATGCGCCTATTGCGGATGCTGACGGCGGAGAATTGACGGGTCTGAACCGTTTCGTTGTGTTTCGCTCCAAGGGTGGGAACAGCTCGTTTGTCCCCATTGATACCCTCGACGTTTCTTTGCGGGAATACACCGACCAGAACCTAGAGGCTCTCACGAATTACGTATATACCGTTTCAGCGCTGGACGAGGCTGGTAACGAAAGCGCTCGCGCTCAGTCTGTTCAGGTGCGCACTGAGGGCCCCGATCAGGTGGCGCCGGCGGCTCCTCAGAATCTTTCAGCGGTGGCCGACGAGAATGATTTTGGTCAGGTGACGGTGAGCTGGGGAGCGTCAACGCTGGACTCTGACGGGGGCCAGTTGACGGGTCTGACGGGTTACACGGTGTTCCGCTCGAAGGGCAGCACAAACTCGTTCCAGCCGGTCGCGACGGTGGATGCGACTACGCGTCAGTATGTGGACACGGGCTTGGAAGAGCTGACGACGTATTACTACACGGTTTCGGCGGCGGATGATTCGGGCAACGAGAGCGCTCGCGCCCAGTCGGTGCAGGTGCGCACCGAGGGGCCGGACAGAATTGCACCGGCGGCTCCACATAGCCTCTCAGCGGTCGCCGACGAGCAGGTTATTGGTCAGGTTGTACTGCGCTGGGCAGCCCCAACGCTTGATGCACAGGGAGGGCAGCTGTCAGACCTGAGTCGATACATTCTCTTTCGCGCCAAGGAGAGCACTAGCGCTTTTGTTGCAGTAGATACCCTAGTGGCTGAGGTTCGCCAATATACGGACACTGGTCTGGATGAGTCTACGGTATACTACTACGCGGTCAGCGCGCTAGATGCTGTTGGCAACGAAAGTAGTCGTTCCGCAGTGGTTGAGGTGCAGACCGAAGGGGCGGATCGCGTGCCACCGGCAGCGCCGCAAAACATAGCCGCTATAGCGGACGAAGATGCGTTCGGTCAGGTTTCGGTCAGCTGGAGTGCTCCGTCAAAAGATGCCGATGGGGGAGACGTGACGGGGCTGGCCAGTTATACGGTGTTTCGCTCAAAAGGTAGCACCAATGCGTTTCAATCGATTGCAACGGTTGGTGTGGAAACGCGCGAGTATTTGGACACGGGTTTGGAAGAATTGACGACGTATTACTACACGGTTTCGGCCAGCGACGAAATAGGAAATGAGAGTGCGCGATCCGGCATTGTGCAGGTTCTTACTTCGGGATCAGATCGTGTTGCTCCTGCGGCGCCGCAGAATCTGTCTGCGGTCGCCGACGATGACACCTTTTCTCAGGTCTCACTCGTCTGGAGTCCGCCTACTCGAGACGCGAACGGAGATGAGCTAACCGGTTTAACCCGATATGTTGTTTTCCGTTCTGAGGGGAGCCGTAACGCCTTTGTATCCGTCGATACGGTCGATGCTGCAACGAGCGCCTACGTCGATACCGGCTTGGAGGAGCTGACGACTTATTACTACACGGTGAGTGCGATAGACGGTGACGGAAATGAAAGCGCGCGCGCTGGAGATGTTTCGGTTGTGACGGGGGGACTCGATGGGGTCGCACCGCAGGCTCCAGCGGATCTCGTTGCGCTCGCTGCTTCCAGTGCAGTGGAAATCTCGCTTAGCTGGACGCCGCCCACGCGCGATGCAAATGGAGGCGACTTAACGGGTCTCACTGCCTACGTTATCATGCGCTCCAAGGGCGACGACGCATCTTTTGTATCTATTGACACCGTTGATGCTGGAGACAACCGCTACACAGATTCGGATGGATTAGAATCTTCAACTACGTACTACTACGCGCTGCGCGCCCTTGATGAGGTGGGTAACTCGAGTGTCCGCTCCGGCGCCGCGTCAGCGAAGACGGCTGGGATTGAAGCGCCGTCCGGACTCGCTGCGAATGCTGGAATTCGGACCATCACCATTACCTGGAACGCTAGTGCTGAAGAGAGCCTATTGGGGTATAATGTGTATCGTTCGACGCGGTCTGATGAGGGATTCACTCGTCTCACGGGGGTAGAGGGCACATCGTTCTCGACGGGGCAAACGGTATATGTCGATTCCAATTTAGTCGGTGGACAAACGTATTTCTACAGAGCCTCAGTGGTTACGAGCGATGGAGAAAGTGATCAGTCTACCTTTGTTGGAGCGACCGTGCTATCAGACAGCCGTGCACCAGCGGCACCCACGTTGGTCAAGGCGGAGGCCGTGCGGGATGATCCGGAAAAGATTGACCTGAGTTGGAATCCGCCGACGACGGATATAAACGGGGCCGAACTGACGGGCGTGGATCGCTACTATGTGTATCGAGCAGACGATGTGGCAGGGCCTTATACGCAGGTGGCAACCGTTACGAGCCCGGCCTACCAGGACACGGGGTTGGTTTCGGTTACGACGTACTACTATCAGATCGAAGCGATCGATCAGGTGGGCAATACGAGCTTGCCGTCGGCGGCGATTGCCGCTATTACGAGTGGGGTAGAGAAACCCTCAGACGTGCGGATCTCAGCGTCTACGCCTTCCGATGTTACGCAGCCTCCCGAGGTGACCATTCTTTGGACCGGATCGGTCGGCGCTATATTGCACTATGAGCTTCAGCGAACGACGGTGGCTAACAGCACTAACGATGCAGACTTTGTCGTCGTTGGGACGAATTCACTGGATACACAGCGGGTAGATGACACGGTTTTGCGTGGAACGACCTACTACTATCGAGTGCGCGCGCGCGATATCGACGATCGCGTTAGCGAATGGACCGATTTGGCGCGCGTCGATGTGAAGAATTAACGACTAATTAATTAATGGCGGATGGGCAGGGGGATGACTAGGACGTCATTCCCCTGCTGCATTGGCCGTGTGCCATTCTAGAACTGCAGCTAGTAGTTCTTCTAGTTCGCCCGCCTCTGCTGGCTCATTCCCATCAGCGCAATCTTGCTTTTCCTGATAGGCCATAAGTGTATTGAGAAGTTGCCTCATATTCGCGCGGATGGTGTCGATGGCAGAGTCGAGCTGTGCGCGGGTCTCCTCAGAGGACAGCAGTAGGGTATTTTTTTCCAACTCGTTCTTAAGTAGAGCGTATATTTCCATCATGCGTGCAGTCTGTATGCGAATCGCATCTAGTTTTATTGCAGGTTCATGCATTGCTGAGCTCCTAACGGTTTTGTTTAAGGCATCTTGAGCAAGATTCATTCCATTCCCATACGCGTATGTTGTAAGCTATGAGTAAAAGAGAAGACACCGTTCTGTCAGCCGTTGCTACTGCCCTGCGTGAGGCGGGTTGCACCCGTAGCGAACGGATGCTGGTGGGCGTGTCGGGGGGCATAGATTCGATGGTGCTGATGGACATTATGAGTCAGCTTGTCGATTCCTGTGTGGTGGTTCACTGTGACCACAGGTTGCGCGACCAGTCTGCTGAAGATGCGCGTTTTGTAGCGATGGAAGCGGGGCGGAGGGGCTGTGTTTTTATAGCAGGGTCCGATGATGTGGCTGCGCGAGCACGTGAAGGTCGCATGAGCATAGAAGAGGCGGGGCGCGAAGCGCGGTATGCGCTATTTGCTCGGGTTGCCTCAGAAGTGGGAGCGATGAAGGTCGTGCTGGGGCATCATATGGATGACCAGGCAGAGACGGTTTTGATGCGGCTGATGCGCGGGAGCGGAAGCACTGGTCTGCGGGGTATGGTTCCCCTGCGGGAAGGGGTTTTCCTGCGCCCAATGCTCAACGTGACCCGTGCCCAAATCAAAGTTTACGCAGAAGACAACGATATCGCCTTTCGCGAAGATGAGACCAATGCGGATCGGCGTTTTTTGCGCAACCGCGTTCGCGGCGACCTCCTGCCTAGTCTGCGTCAGTATAACCCCAATATTGTGCAAACTCTGCACCGGGTGGCGACCGTTCTACAGGGCGAGGACAGCTTTGTTGAAGAAGCTGCTCAAAATGCTATAAATTCAGTGCTTATAGAGTGTTGCGAGCATAAGATTATTCTTGATGTGCCCCGTCTCGTAGATTATCATATAGCGATTCAGCGACGCCTTATCAGGCTCGCACTGGGCAGACTGTTTCCGGGGCATATTGAGTATGCCTGGGTCGATAAAACGCTCCGGTTGGTCAAGGGCAAAAAGAGCGCGCTATGCGACTTGGGTAAGGGCATACGGGCCCAATGCTGGGATGATCGTCTGATTCTGCGCCAGGGCAAAGAATGTCCCCTCGCCGTTCGAGTTCCCATGCCGGGGACGGTTCGAATTCCGGAGAGGGACGGCGTCATTTCCTGCCGTATTACATCCGCGGAGGCGTTTGAGGGCTTCCACTCAGAACTCGGCGGTTTCCATATCGCATTGGACGCCGATAAATTAGAGACCCGGCTCCTGCTGCGTAGCGCCGCTGTCGGCGACCGATTTAGGCCCTTTGGCATGCGCGGGCAGAAAAAACTCAGCGACTTTCTGATTGATCAGAAGCACCCTAGAATCCTGCGGGATGAAGTGCTCGTCTTAGAAAGTGCAGGAGAAATTGCTTGGGTGGTGGGAATGCGCATGAGCGATGCATTCCGCGTGGAGCCCAGTAGTCGGCGTATCGCTTTTATTCAATTTAGCATTACTGCGTAAACGCAATCGAAAAATATGGGTATGAACGAGGGAAAACAGACCGATAGAGAGGAAGATCGATCCAAGTGGTGGCGCCGTCCTTCTCGCACCTCCGCATTTTGGATCTTTTTTGTTTTAGTACTCATTTTTGCCGCGAAGTTCTTTAATAGCACGCCGTCTGATGCACCGACAGTCTCCTATATCGAGTACCGCGACTACCTAGAAGATGGGCGGATAGCCGAAGCCGTTATTGTCGGTGAGAATGAGTTCCACGGAACGCTCAACAACGGCGAACGCTTTGTTGTAAACCTCGGCCCCATTGATGCGGAGACCAAGCGGGAATGGCGCTCTTACAAGTTGATCTTTCGATTTAAGGAAGAGCCTTTCCAATGGTATGATGCCCTCTTCAGTATCCTGCCTTGGCTCCTCTTTATTGCCATATGGATCTTTATGCTCCGCCAAATGCAGGGCGGGTCGCGGGGGCTATTCTCCTTCGGGAAGAGCCGTGCGAAGCTGCTTTCTCAGGACGAGCAACAGACGACGTTTGCCGATGTTGCGGGGGCCGATGAGGCCAAAGAAGAGCTGCAAGAAGTGATCGACTTCCTGCGCGATCCGCAAAAATTCCAGCGTTTGGGCGGGCGTATACCTAAAGGCGTTCTGATGGTTGGACCCCCCGGAACGGGTAAGACGCACTTGGCCCGTGCGGTTGCAGGAGAGGCAGGGGTGCCATTTTTCTCCATAAGTGGCTCCGATTTCGTTGAGATGTTTGTAGGGGTAGGTGCTTCGCGCGTTCGCGATCTTTTCGAACAGGGAAAGACGAGCGCGCCCTGTTTGATCTTTGTCGACGAAATCGATGCGGTAGGGCGGCATCGCGGCGCTGGTATTGGGGGGGGACATGACGAACGCGAGCAGACGCTCAATCAGTTGCTCGTTGAAATGGACGGCTTCGAATCCAACGACGGCGTTATTCTCATTGCGGCCACAAACCGCCCGGATGTGCTCGATCCGGCCCTGCTGCGCCCGGGGCGCTTTGACAGGCGCGTGGTAGTAGATTTGCCCGACGTGCGGGGCCGTGAAGGTATTCTCAAAGTGCACGCGCGGAAGGTGCCCCTCGATGACGACATCGACTTAGGAAAAATTGCGCAGGGGACGCCAGGGCTCTCAGGAGCGGATTTGGCCAATTTAGTGAACGAAGCAGCGTTACTGGCATCGCGGCGAGATCATGCGGCCGTGAAACGATCTGATTTTGAGGATGCCAAAGACAAAGTCATGCTAGGTGCAGAGCGGCGTAGCATGATTATGACCAAAGAGGATCGCAGGCTCTCAGCCTATCACGAAGCGGGTCATGCGCTGGTGGCCAAGCTCGCGCCAGGTGCGCATCAAATAGGCAAGGCTACAATTATCCCACGTGGCCAGGCTATGGGGATGGTTTCTTTTTTACCCGATGAGCGTCGCTCCGTAACTGAAACGCGTTTAAAGGCTCACCTAGCTACTGCGCTGGGGGGGTGCTGCGCCGAGCGAATCATATTTGACGAACGCTCTACGGGTGCTCAGGGGGACTACAAGCAGGTGGCCGCGTTGGCGCGCTCGATGGTATGTGAGTGGGGGATGAACGAAAAGCTCGGACCTCTATCATTGACTGACGGCGATGATGAAGTCTTTTTGGGCAAGGGGTTTGCGCGAAATAGTCAGGTAAGTGAAGAGACTGCTCAGGCCATTGATCGAGAGATTCGCAGGATCGTGCAAGAGGCAGAAACGACCGCGGCGCGCATTCTCGAGGAAAACGACGACAAGCTGCACGCGTTGGCACAGGCTCTGCTGGATTACGAGGTCCTCGACGATGCGGAATTAGACCAGATTCTCGCCGGCCAGCTTCTCGATCGCGACCCCGCTCAGTCCGTCTCCACGCACAGGGCTTCCGGCGAGGACGAGGAATGAAATGGACGCTGTCGAGTGGTATACTCGATTTTGGAACGCGTGCGCAGATCATGGGTATTCTCAACGTGACGCCAGATTCGTTTTACGACCGCTATGGCAGCGTAAATGCGGCCGTAGAGCGCGGCTTGGAGATGGTCAAAGAGGGAGCGGATATTCTCGACGTAGGCGGTGAATCATCTCGCCCTCCGATGTACGGTGAGGCGGTTGAAGTGTCATGTGAGGAGGAATGTCTTCGCGTG
>CALDFW010000058.1 GCA_937942165.1 uncultured bacterium
GCATATACGCCGAGTGCATATACGGAACCGTAGAGCGTTACGTCGAGCGCGCTCACCTTGAAGAAGAAGGCGAAGGTGCCACTGGGTAGATCGAGTCTGTTAGAAAGGGCGAAACCGACGATGGCTACAAGGGCCGTCAGGAGGAAAGCGCGTGCGAAGTCCCATTGGGAAATGCTCCTCTCAGCTGCGGCTTCTGTGCGCGTTCGGCCCCAGCGGGCAAGCGCGTCGCGCAGCAGCGCATGCGCGACGAAAAAAACAAAGAGGACGGATAGAAACCAGAAGTGCTGCTGGTGAAAAATCGGGTTGGCGGTGAAGTTGATCGGCAAGAGCCAGCCGTCAAAAATGCTGCCCAGATAGCGCTGCCAAAAGTCCCAATAGCTGTCTGAAGAGAGCCCGGCAAAAGACCGGCTATAATAGGCCATATACGGCATCGTGGGCCCGAGAAAGAGCACGCCTACCAGCCAGGGAAGGCCCAGTCGTACCAGCTTGTTTTTTAGGAATAGACCGGTGCGACGGTTTTGTAGCGAAGGGGTCGAGAAATAGCCAGCGGTGAAAAACATGATGGCCATCATCACCGTGACAGAGTAGGCGTGGAATACGGAAAACACCGCGCTGGTATTCGAGTCTCGTATAAACTCTTGGTGACCTGCCAGCCCAGAGGCAACGTGAAATAGCGTGACCCAAATAATGACGAGGTAGCGCACGTTGTCAAAGAAATAGAGCCGGCTCGCCGATGGTGCTCCAGACATATACATTCCTATTGCACGCAGGATACGTCTACTATCAGAAGGGGCGTGTGACCCATCGATTCAAAGGATACGAAATAATGGACTGCAAGCCTTGGATAATGTGTGACGTTCCGCGTTCTAGGTAGACGAGACTCGAGGTACTGTGCTGGTGTCGGCCTCACCCACTTCGTCTCGCAGCCGATCTAACCACCACCAGGCTAGGGCGCTCACGACGCAGATGCTCAGCAGCGCACCGAGCTGAGCGCCGGAAAATGGGGCGAAAAATACCTGTTTGATCTGTCCAAAGATCCACTCAGTTCCGACGGCGATCCAGCATAGGCGAACATCAAAGCGCAGCGCCGTCGCCAGTGCAGCCAGTGCGAAGAGACCTCCAACGAGACTGCAAAGGGCGATGCCCTCAATATGCTGTTGAGACATGCCGCCCGATGCAGCGCCTAGGAGAAAGACGAGTCCGTATCCCAGCAAAGAGCGGCGCGTGCCGTGCTGGGTGAATATAGACCACAGGCCGACGCCGCCGGCCCACGTCAGCGATTGGATAGAGAACCCTTGAATTCCTCCGGGGAGCCAACTCACGTAGCCGTTGGCACCGCCATAGGCCAGCGTGAAGGGCTGCATATCGCGCGCAACATATTCTCCTAAGAACGTCACGCCCAGCCCCACTGCGCCCAAGGCTATGCCCAGAGCATAATCGGGCTGCGCGCTGCGAACGGGCAGGCTCCACCGCGGGACTGCGCCGGCCAGCAGCGCGATAAAAAACGCGCCCGCTGCTGGGAGCAGCACGGCGCCAATAATGCGCATAAGCAGCTGGTGACCAAGGGGTTCAGTCGTGCTGAGGGTGAAATCTCCGGCCGACCATCCGTTGGTCTCTTCCAGCGCACCCCAGGCTAAGAATGCGATAAAAAACAGCACCAATGTGGGGGTGTTAATTTGCCCCTTGCTCCATCGGAGCAGGGCGTAGACTACTATGATGCCCAGCGTGCCAAATAGCAGCACGGCCGATAGAACTCTGAATATAATGAGTGTCTGTTCGCGCTCTCGCTCGGCGCGCTGCCACTCTTCTGGTATGTGCACAAAACGCCGAAGGCGTTCCACTCGATCGCCGGCTAGGACAACGGAGATACGCGCCTGTCCCGGCGCTTCGGATAGCGCCGCATCTTGGCTAAATACAAAGCGCCAGTCGCGGCGTGACGGCCGCTTTTCTATGTCGGCAGAAATGCGTTCTATCTCTTCGGGCTGTATGCCAAACCGCTCAGCTAGTGCCTCTTCTGCGAGCGCGCTGGCCTGTGCTTCTTCGAGCTCTGGTCCGGGCCACCCTTCGGGCGTCTGATGATTGATGCCGATCAACTGCCCCGTGCGGTCGATATATACTCGATATTCCTCCGCCCGATCTTCCACGGAAATTTCCTCGTCAAAGCGAGCGAATCGCACCTGCCAATGCGGCGCAGAGAGAAAGGTGCCGAGCAGGCGTTCGTACACCGATGGTTCCCACGTGCGCCAGACGTAGCTGTGCTCCATGGGGGCCGTTGTGACGGCGGTCGTAACTGAGGCTTCCCAGGTGTCGTCTAGGGCGATGCCGGCATCGCTTAGCGCTTTTCGTGCGGACGATAACGCTTCCCAGCGGTCAATCTGCAGCGCGAGCTTGCTATGGTCTGTGCCCACTAGGCCATACGCAGAGAGCGCAATCCCCAGCAGGCCCGCGCCCATCCACGCGTAGCGCGCGCGCGCAGGTCCTTCCACCGGCTGTGCGATGGGTTGGATTTGTATGGGCGCGTCTTCTTCTGGAGCGGGCTGCCACGACGCGTTGTAGTCCCGTTCTTCTACGGTCTTCCAAGCCCCCTGTTTCCATCGATATACAATCGGCACGGCGAGTGGGATAAGGGCCAGTGCGATAACCAGCGCCCGGTCGATAACTAGTCCGGGAGATTGGGCCACAAAGAGCGGCATGGCGAACCAGACGACGTCATAGGCAAAGTGCATGACGATCGCCGGGAGCAGTCCAAAGCGCAAATAGAGAAAGCCGAATACGGCAGAGGGTACGAGGAGTTCGACAACGCGTGCGTAGGCCGGCTGTGCCGGATAGTTGGCATGCGCGGCCCCGAAGATGATCATTTGCAGGAGGAATGCACCGGCTATCCAAAGGCGAGGTCGGCCGTAGCGCTGGCCAAGCAGAGCGGCTCCGGCTAGGGGAACGGCACGGAAAAGGCACTCTTCCCAAAAGCCAGCCTGCAGCGAGATGGCAATGGAAGAGAGCCATGGAAAGTACGCGGCCAGCACATTCGGCTCAAATAGGGCACTAGACGGGTTCCACCAGTCGAGAAATTGACTGTTCAAATAGTAGAACCCAACGACGAAGGCAAACATGGGGCCTATCAACAGATAGCCCCCCACGGTTTGGCCCAGCACCTGAGGCGAACCCGCCGTTGAGGGAGACCAGAGATTCCAAAACTGGATGTGATGTGGGAACGCGCGGCGCGAAAGGGATTCGGCCATGAGAAAAGAGAATGCGAGTAGGAGAGTCATACCGACCGTAGCGACCACCGCGCCGATTAGCTGCTCTACGATGTGCGCCTGCGTGGAAATAGCCGTGTCGTAGTATGTCCAGCTGAGCGGTATTTGGTTGAGCAGGACGGCGCCCTGCAGCCCGCCGACGATCAGGCCCCAGCGCAGCGCTGTTTTCCAGAGCACCCAGCGCTGGCGCAACAAGAAAAAGGTTCCAACGGCGCCCCCAACTACGTAGAGTAACAACATGGTAACGCTCGCCCCAGCCGCAAGCGTTTCATTGGCCGAGCGCATCTCCGTATACTGGCGCGTGAAGGCCTCTGGTACAAAGACTTCGTGGGTCAGCGCGGTGAGCCGATCTCCGGATACGACTAGATTCAAGCGATAGCGCCCTTCTCCCAGGTCGCTATCGGGTCGCTCAAAGACAAAGGTGTGGTCGACGCGTTTGCTCAGGCGCACTTCTTCAGACGCGCTGATAGGCTGATACGCATCCAACGCGATCCCCAGTTGGGTTGCTGCCTCTACCGCAATTTGCCGGGCTGCGTCGGCCGCTAGAGCGGCACCGGGTTCGTCTTCTGGCAGGCGTTCTTCAAATCCATACCACGATCCATCGGGTTTAAACGAGAGCGTAACTTCGTGTGCACTGCCCTGTTGGAAATGGCGCACTTTCCACTGATACGGCGCGTATAGGTTGCCGGCTAACATGTTCGCGAAGGCGGAGTTGCCTCCGCCCTCGAGTTCGACAAAATGCTGCGTCTGACCGTCCAGTTCAAAGGCAGCGGCCTGTTTGTATTCTTCGGGTCCCCAGCCGTGCGTTTCGACGCGCTGGGCAGACTGTTCCAGCGCCCGTTCGCGATCCATCTGCAAATCGAGTGCGACCAGCGGGAAGGCCTCTGAGAAAAAACGTTGAGCGGTCCATACGCAGCCCAGCGATAGTATCAATAGGGCGATCCAGATGATCGGGCGATGGAAAAGCGTCGTTCGGTTCTCGATATTTTCCTGCATGGCAGGCTCTCCTGTGATAGAGTGCAGTCCGTTGCCGAAAATATAATGTATCGATTCGTCCCACAGAGAGATATTTATCTGCAAAAACTCTATTTTTAAATAAAAGGATCTCAATTCTGTTACAGAGCCAAGTGCGATTACGGGCGGACTAGCGCGCGTGTCTCGATATACTGGCCAATCGAGCCTTGGTTGAGTAATCTCAGATCAGCGTTGCAATCGTGAGTGGCATACGTACTTTCGTTGGTGTCTGAACACGCTGCGACTGCAGCAGAAATGGAACTCGGATAAACGTGAGAAATGACGGGGAAACGACGGCGCTCGATGTGAATTGGCTGCTCTGCTTTTGCGCTTGGCTGATCGCATTTGTGTCTACGTTAGGCAGCATGTTTTTCAGCTATGTTATGGAGTTTGCACCCTGTGTGCTGTGCTGGTATCAGCGCATTTGCTTGTTTCCGCTGGTGTTAATACTCGCGCGCGGCCTGTTTCCCTTTGACCCAAAGGCGAGCAAGTATGCGCTGCCGCTGGCGGGGGTGGGTTGGTGCCTGGCCGCCTATCACTCGCTGCTTTATGCAGAGTGGATCCCCGCCGATATGCAGCCCTGTACGCAGGGCGTATCTTGCACGGAAGTCCACATAGAGCTGTTCGGCTTTCTTTCGATTCCCTATTTATCGCTGATCGCTTTCACCCTATTGTCGACGATTCTAATTGTACTTCAGAGGAGAACCCCGGTATGAAGCGCACGGTATTTATCGCTGCAGCGGTTGCGTTGGTCGCTGCGTTCTTTGTCGGTTCGCACTTTTACAAGTCTGGGCGCGCCGAAAAATTGGGTTTTATGGCCGAGGACAATGCGGAGACCTTTGTCCGTCCCTACTCGCCGACGCTGGGCAGCGAAGAGGCCAAAGTCTATCTCGTTAAATTCTCTGACCCGGCCTGTGAGACCTGTGCCGCTTTTTCCCCGTATGGTAAACAGGCACTAGAGGCGTTTCCTGGAAAGATTAAGTTTGTGCTGCGCTATGCGCCTTTCCACAAGGGTTCAGAGGACGTGGTGCGCATCTTAGAAGCGGCTAGGAGGCAGGACAAGTTCTGGGAAACGCTGGATCTGCTCTACAAGAAGCAGAGCAATTGGACTCAGAACCACCGGGTGGTAATAAGTAGAGTGTGGCCCCTATTGCCCGAAGTTGGCTTGGACGTAGAGCGCGTACGAGCCGATATGAACGATCCAGAGATCACAAAAATCGTAGAGCAGGACTTGGCCGATGCGCGGGCACTGGGCGTGCGCCGCACGCCGGGTTTTTTCGTCAACGGGAAGCCGCTCGAGCCCTTCGGAGCACGTCCTCTGGTCGAACTGATCCGTTCGGAGCTTCGCATCCAGTATCCGGAGTAGAGCCGGAGCGCAGGGTCTACGCAGTGTCGGCTAAGAGCGTTTCGTAGGAGACGACGCGGACGGGTGCTTCGACGAGGGTGTCTAGGAAGCGTGGGAAGTCGGGATGGTCGACGACGTCCTTGGGATCGAAATATAGATTGAGCAGTCCGCCATGGTGCTGGCAGCTATCTAACGCACCCAGCGCCAGCTGTAGAAACTCACCTTCGGCGGCGTGTCGGCCGCCGTTTTTAACCAAACAGTGCCACGTGTCAAATACCGTGAACGGATGCTGTGGGCAGCCTGCTACGGGAATTTCCGTTATGCCTTCTAAGGCCGTATAGGGTGCACCCAGCGTGGGTGAGAGCACGGCCAGCAGCGAACTGGAGAAGCAGTAGCCGACTTCCCGCATGAGACCGTAGGCGGTTTCCGGCGCCAGATTGCCGAAGTGGGGCAGTCGACAGCCCGCCATCTCCACGCCCAGATGCTGACGCACGGCCTCGTGACATCGGCGGAGTTCGTCGAGCTGCTCTGCTCGAGACAGATCGCCAAACATGCGTTCGGTAAATTCTTCGCTGGCGGCAAAGTCGTAGCTGGTATTGCGCAGATTGGGGTGGGTGTGTGAATGGTTAATCAGCTCATGGCCACCGTCTGAGATGGCGCGGTGCTGTTCGGGATAGCGATCGACCCACTGGCCAACAACGGCGAAACTGCCGCATACGTCGCGCGCGCTGAGCGCGTCGCATAGGGCGGGCAGGGCCTCTACGTCGATGGGAAAATCACAGTCAAAGCTTAGGACGACCGTGGGGATGGCCTGATCGTCTCCCTGATAGGCCATGCACGCTTCGCTGATGTGGCGTCCCAGCGCAACGGATGCGATCTGTCGACCTATTGGCGGGAGTGCGCGGACTGCGCGTACAATCGGGGGTAGAGGTGAGCTCATGTAAGCGAGCTGACTGCTGGTATAGCGGCGCGCACCGAGTTGTAAGGCACGTCATCGGAAACCAATTCTAGCTCTGCCCGCGTCACCATCGCGCGGAGTTCGTCCAAGGTGTGATAGTGGTTGTAATAGGGATGCCACCAGTCAAAGGTATCCGTGTGACATATGCGCCAATCGGTAGCGGGTTTAATAAACACGCGCACCAGTTCGCGCACGCCCGGAATATGGCGGAGCAGGACGTTGTACAGGGCGTTGATCGGCACGCTGGCGTAGCATAGGGTGTACAGCAGGTCTTTGGGCATTCTACACGTGAGCGTGCGAAGTGCTCCCTGAAACGCAGTGCCGATGGCGCTCCAGTTGCGATAGGCGCCAAAGCTGATTTGTCCACATGGGGTTACGGCTCCAAGGATGGCGTTAAATCCCTGTTCTACGCCGGGCGTATGGTGCAAAACGCCCCACGAATAGACAAAGTCAAAGTGGGCGCGGCGCACGGGGGGCAGGTATAAATTGCCCTGAGCTAAGACGACGTTGTCGCGCTCTTTTAGCTTGTCGAAGGCGATAAAGACGGCTTCAGAGAGGTCAATCCCGACAACGGTTGTACCGCTAACGCCCGAGATATAACTGACGTGACGCCCGTAGCCACAGCCGGCGTCGAGGATGGTTTTTCCGGTGTAGAATGCGTCGTCGATGCCCGTTTGGTGCACGTAGTTTTGGTCGTAGTCTGGTATGACGCGGTGATAGCGACTCCACTCGTAGCCAAAGCTGTCCTGCACTTTTCGCGTGCCGGCCTCGTACGTTCCATCAGCCCAAGAGTTTGGTACGTCGCCTATTTCTGAGCGAAATTCTTCTACCCATCCGCCGTATAGTTCGCCGATATTTTCGACAAAGACCGGCACGCCGCGCATGATGGGATATACATCGCTCTGTGCGTTGGAAAGCAGGCCGTCTAGTATGTGGCCCCCTTCTTCGCGAAAAACCGCTTTAATCTGCAGAGGGTCACCCGTTTTGGGATCGCCTAAATGATCTAGCCAGTGTTGTTTCATGAATCGATTACGTATTGTTTCTGTGGGGCAAATAGCTGCATTTTGTCTACTCATTCAAGATAAGGTCGATGCCTGCACTGCGCTACGTCATTTGGCATAGATTTGCGGGTAGACTGCATCAGATAGATGGTGAGACAAATCAATTATGACGAGGTTTTATGCTGGTCGTACATGCGTTACTTATTCTTTTTACGTCGACAGTCGCCGCAGATGAACTGGCCGTTTTTTATGCGATGGGAGACACTCCGTACGCGCCCGAAGACCACGCGCTGCTGGTGGCACAGCTGTACAATATGCCATCAGATGCGCTCTTTGCAGTACATCTGGGTGATATCAAGACCGGTGCTTCTAAATGTGAAGAAGTGGTCTACTACCGTGCCGCTGAATATCTGCGCACAAGCCAACTGCCTCTGTTTATCGTGCCAGGTGATAACGAATGGAACGATTGCAGCAATCCAGATGAAGCGTGGAAATTCTGGACGCGCTATTTGATGGGTTTTGATCGGCACTGGCCGAATGGACTGGCGGTCGACCGACACGCAGAACGCGACGATCTATTCGCTTTTTTTCATAGAGGCGTGCTCTTTGTCGGGGTCAACGTAGTGGGCGGCAAGGTACACGATGCCGATGAATGGGCTCAGCGACACGCCCTGTGTGCGGCGTGGATCGAAGCACAGGTGGATCGCTACCAATCGGAAATTCAACGGCTGGTGATCTTAGGTCATGCGACGCCGAGGGGAAAACATGCGGACTTTTTCGATGAGTTGGAGCGCATCGCCGTCGGATTGAATCGTCCGGTGCTGTATATACACGGCGACGGACATACCTGGGAGCGCGAGCGCCTTTTCGACAGCGGCAACGTGCTGCGCGTCCAGGTCGATCAGGGCGGCAAGGCGCCGCCCGTGCGCGTGCACATCACCGACGACGGCGAAGCGCCGTTTGTATTTGATCGACGTCTGCCCGCGAGATAGATGTGGCCTACGCTGTTAATGCGTCGGCCAGGTCCAAGCGCACCGTTCCTGCGCGCGGACAGGCGACGCTGATCTGCGCACTAGGTTGGCCGACAAAGCGCACGATCCATTCCACCTTGCGGCGTCCGCCATAGCCCGCTAAATGACCGATTTCTTCGCGCTCCTTGCCTGTCAAAAGTTTGTCGTCTGGTCCTATGCATATGCGCGCTTCAACTGGGTCAGCCTTCTTCATCTTGAGTGCCTGTTCGGTAACATGGGTGGGCAGATAGCCCTCGTTTCGCGCGGCTACGGCTATGCGGTATACGCCATCGCCGATCTCTTCTACTTGGTGAAAATCGGCGCGCAGTTGAGGAGCGGCTTGGGCGTGGGCCAGCAAGAAGCGCGTCATGTTCTCGCCCGTTTCTTCCAATAGCTGCGGCGGTGCGTTGTTGCGCAGCAAACGCTGCCAGCCGCCAATTTCCACGGTGCCTAGCTGCGGATGTTGGAAGGGATGCCAGTCAATAAAGCCGGATCCGCCCAGCACTCTGTCGTTCCACTGGAGCGCGGTGATCTCTACCGCCTCAAGGCCGTCTAGATCGCGCTCCTTGTTCATGGTGTTGAGTTCAACGTAGTCTTTACCGCCTCGCGCTCGGATGTCCCACAGTTCGTCGGTAAAAACAATCAGGCCCAGCTGCTCGTAGGTCCACGTGTCGAAGTCGCCGTTGATTTCGTAGATGTCGTCGACCAGCGTGCGGCCGGAAAAGAGCACGTAGCCCGTGGCTTCGACGCCGTAGTCGCCTATTTCGCGCACGCGGCTCAAATCGGCCTGCGGCATTTGGCGATCGGTCTGCGTTATG
This sequence comes from uncultured bacterium, assembly GCA_937942165.1. Lineage (GTDB taxonomy): Bacteria > Latescibacterota > UBA2968 > UBA8231 > UBA8231. The sequence continues at coordinate 9,404 of CALDFW010000058.1, forward strand.
GGCGGGCGTATAATCGACTCCATGCCCGTGTGCAGCGTGTGCAGGCCGCAGATGTTGGGATGGGCCGTTATAAATTCGGCTAGTGCCCGCGTTTCGGACTCGGAAAAGGGGTAATCGCCTGCGCCCTGCTGTTTGACTTCGGGCTGCCAGTTAGCCGGGAAGTTGCGGTTGAAATCGAGGCCTTGCTTGCGCGTGGCTTCCACAACCTCGACGCCGTCAAAATTGCGAATTAGGCCCTCCGGATAGACGCGATAGAAAGGCCCCTCTACGTCGTTAAAGCGACGCGGCACTAGCAGCCGTGGATCGCTCTTTGAAACCTTCCAACCGCCTCCCGGATCCTCTATGCGCATTGAGAGGATTTGTCCGTCTCCGTCTATGTCCTGTGGGTGTAGACCGTCCCGCTCTTCCTCGTAGGGATAGAGCCGCGTGCCGCTGCGCACCCAGCCGGAACCGCTGAGCACGTGTTCGACGCCGTCGGGACTGATAGCGGGTATGATATAGACGGCATTGGAGTCGAGTAGGTGGGTAATTGCGATCTCTTCGCCGTAGCCGCTCAGCAGCTTCCAGGCAAAGTAGAGCGCGGTAACGGAAGCGGTTACTTCGCTGCCGTGGATATTGCCGTCGACGTAGAATCCAGGTTTCTCCCGATCGGGGCCGGTTGCTGTCTGGGTAATCGTCAGCGCCCAGATATCGCGCCCCTCGTAGCTTTGGCCGATCGATCCTAGCGTTGCCAGCTCGGGAAAAGCCTGCGTGAATTCGCGCAGGAGTTGGGTCATTTCATCGTAGCGATAATACTGATCAAAGGGCGGTTTGTTCATCGCGGCGTCATTTCTGGTTTAGTGGGGATCGATAGCGCCAGCGCTCCGCCAATTTCTACGTCTAAGTCGATATCTATGGCGCGATCGCAGACGCTCTGCTGCACGGCCGATACGTTGTTCAGGCTGCGATCGTAAAGCTGGATCTCGACCTGCTGTGCGCTGAGGTCTTCGATGCGCGTGCGCAGACGCGACTGTGCGCTGCCGTTGAGCACCCACATCGAACGAACGTTGGGATCGGGCGCAGTGAGCAGGCCGGGCACGGTGGGCGTAAAGATACCCCACAGAGCTTGATCGTCGCGGTACAGCGAAAAGAGCGAGTGGTGTGGGTCGGCGCTGAGGATGTGCTGCTGACCAAAGAGGAGCAGGTCGCGATGGCGACGGTAAAAGTCTAGCCATGCGCGAACGATGCGCTGGTGCGCATCGGGCAGGGCGCGCAGGTCCATTGAGAGCATGGGCACGGCGCTGACGGCGAGGCTAGCCATAAAGCGTCCGACGTTCTCCACGCTTTCTTCCGGAAGCCAGTAGGCCGGATCGGTGTGGACGGCGACGTTGCCGCTGCGTCCAGCTGCCCAGTCGAGCATGTAGCTTTTGAGTCGAGTGCACATGCGGCGGATATGGTCTGGGTCAAAGGGCGCATCCTGGGCGCGATGGCTGGTGGCAAAGGGGCGGGTAGCCAGCGTCGAATAGTTCATTCGGTATTCGAGCAGCGCGTCTTTTCGCACGTCAGTCACGGTTTGATAAACATCCTGCAGCAGGCTTTGTATCGCCTCGCCGTAATCGTCGATATCGTGTTCGTGATCGGCTATACAGGGCTGGGCGGCGCGGTCCATTAGCGGGTCGATCATATCGATCTTTAGGCCATCGCAGCCGTAGGTTTCCATGAGGTGGCGCACGGTGCGCCTGACGTAGTCGCGGACTTCGTGACAGCGCGGGCAGAGAAAGTCTTCGGGGGTATCTCTGCCGGCGGGGTGAAATCGATGCTGCTGGATAAAGGGCACTGCGCCTAGTCCGCCGAGATTAAAAAGCGGTGAACACCACAGGAGAATTGTAAGCCCCTGTGCTTGTACCTCTTGGACCAGCGCTGCCATGTCGGGAAATTTGTCCTCGTCGAGGACGTAGTGGCCGGTTTGCAGATCAAAGCCGTCGCTCTTAAACCAGCCCGCATCGACGATTATATTGCCAACGCCCCACTCTTTGAGTAGGGGTACCATGCTGCGGATATAGTCGGCGTCAACGTCGTTTTTTATGCCATACCAAGAGCACCACACCGGTTCCCAAACCGCAGGTGGCGGTGTGGGCAGTGCGACGTTATGGACCTGGTCGTAGGCGCGGGAAAAGGCGCGCACGGAATCCAATATGTGCTCATCTGTATGGGATAAATAGAGCGTTTCCCGCCACAGGTCTGTTGTGCGCGGTGCGCGGTGGATTGCCATCTGCGCGTCTTCATCATAGCAGCTGTGGCGCGTTTCGGCTGTGTGTATGTGGTCGAGTACGCCCATGCAAAAGCGGGTGTGGTCAAAGCGGTTTAAGGCGGCTATAAAAGGGAAGGACCACGTGGTAAATGTGCGCTCCTCTACGCTCCATGGCAGGCTAATTAGGTCGAGTTTGCCTATGGCATCGTGTAATACGGGCACAAAGACGCGGTGCAGATCGATGCCTGGCACTGCGGCCGCGATCTTGGCCTCTACTAGGTCAAATGGCTGGTCGTCTCTGCGCCGCAGCTGCCAGTCGAATTGCAGGCTTGTATCGGTTAGCTGCGTTATCGAAAAGGTGATTTCGTAGGGTCCGTCCGAGTAGGTGCCGGGCGTGTCGTAGCAGCGGTCGCTGAGGCCGGGCTCGGCGGTGAAATCGATCTGAACGGGTACGTCGTTGAAGTAAATGGTATAGCGCATAGCTATGCTTTCGTCGCGAGTGTTGGTGTGGTGCGACACCGTATGCGTTAGATTGTGTCGTTCAACATACAGATTGTATTGGTTTCCTCAAACCTTAAGTAGGAATCGGATGAACTATACGGGAAAAATTATTGTTAAAAACGGGGAAGGCATTCGCGAGGAGCATGACTGGGGGACGTTCAACAAGCTGCTGTGCGAAGAGACGACCAACGATCCCAACTTCACGTTTGGCGAACTGTCCTACGTGCCGGGCGGCGTGCGCGGACCGCTGCAGGGACACGAGGCGTTCCACTGTTTGCGCGGACGGGGAATCTTACGGGTCTGGCCGGCCGAGGTAGATGATGCGGAGCCCGTTAGCATACCGCTGGGGCCGGGCAGCGAGTACTACGTCCGAGGCGATGTCACCCGCACGGTGGAAAATACGGGCGACGAGGCCCTCTTTGGGATTGGCTTTTTATGTCACGTAGATCGACCCTGCCACGCCCACGCATTTTCGCACAGCCCGGGCGAGGGTAATTTCCTACACTATCACGGCGTCGATAAGTGGGTTGAGCCGCTGCGCCAGGAGTTTGTCGAGGCCATGTATCTGATTGAGAGTCCCGGCTTTATCTCCACGGCTGATCCGCTCAATACGACCGTTGAGGACCACGAGATAGAAGAGGGCAGCGCCGTCTACCACCCGCTCAACACGCTTCATCGGCAGTACAATCCCGAAACGTCAGACCGGGCTAACTTCTGGATTCACGCGGGGTATTACGCGGGGGCGGGTCGGCCGACGGCCGGCGTGTTTGATCTACCAGAAGTGGCAACCTGGCGCAGGCCGCGCTGAGCGGAGTCGACGGAGCGACCGGACTAGTATCTATTCGCTATGCTTCGATGCGGCTGAGCGCAATGCGCGCATTCTCGCGCACGTAGAAATCCTCGTCCTCCTGCGCTACCTGCAGGGCACCGGCTGCGCTCTCTGCTGACGGCCCGATCTTTGCCAGCGCCAGCGCAGCGTTGTGACGCACTGTGATATCCGGGTCAGTCAATCGCTCGGACAGTGCGGGCACGGCTTCTGATCCATCGGGGCCCATATGGCCGAGGGCCTCGGTAGCGTTGCGGCGCACCCAGACCGCGCTGTCGCTGAGGGCGCGCTGTAGCAGGGGAACTGCTCCCACGGCTACGCGCCCCATATCACCTAACGCGTCGGCTGCAGCAGCGCGCAGCGGCCAGTCGGTATCCACCAGCAGGTTTTCTAAGGGCGCTAGGGCCGGTGCGCCGGCTGCGCTGAGCGCGAATAGCGCGTCGAGCTGGCTGGGGTTGGTGTGCGCGCGCTCCAGGTTGCGCTCTTGCTTGTGGGCTGCTTCTGCGCGGAGCGCCTTAACGAGGTAGGGCACGGCGTCGGCGCCCTGAGAGGCCAAGGCATAGGCCGCTTCCAAGCGCTGGTATTCGGACGGACTCTGTAAATGGTCGTAGAGCAGCTGTGGATCGTCGACGGCCGCTCGCCCGTCGGTCTGACCGCCCATCCACGCCCACTGGGACTGGCACAGCGCGTCGGGCGGACCGTCGTCCGTCCCTGTCCACGCACCGTCTGCGCTGCTCCACGCAGGGCCGTCTGGTTCGCTCATGCGCGTGAAGAGAAACTTTACCATGTAGCGATCGTGGGTACTCAGATTGGGCATGGCCCGATGCCAAAGGTCGTAGTGGACGATGGTCACCGTGCCGGCTGGACCAATCAGCGGCAGCTCGGCTCGCTCGTTGGCCTGCTCCGTATCGTTGTAGTGTTGGGTAGCTGGTATGGCCGATGAAGGTCCATTTTCCAAGGCCACATCCTGCGGATAGTAAAAAGCCATGGCCCACCGGCATCGGTGATGGCGCACGTTTTGGTCGCTCTCATAGCTGTCTTGGTGCATGCCTTGCCCACTGCTGCCAGCTAGGTTTTGGTGACAGTGCCGATGGGGATGCACGATGTAGTCAGGGCCGAGTAAACTCGCCAGCGCACCGGATATATGCTCGTCTCTGAGGACGCGATAGAGATCGGGCACCTTGGGCAGGATCTCGTTACCGGGATTGCCTTCGTTCCTAAATAGATCGTCGATCTGCGTGCGAACCTGCGCGTGGAAATCGGCGGATAAATTCGCCTGCAGCGTGAGGTAGCCGTCGCGCAAAAAACGCTGGATCTGTGCATCGCTAAGCAGCTTCATAAGCGGTTCGTCTCCCTACAAGAGCTCGTGTGCATATACTGTATCTCGCCGATTATAGAGTGCGGTGGCATCGGCTTAGGCTGGCATGGTCCACTGTAGCGGTTCGGGGGCTAGGTCGTGCTCCTGTGCCCATGCGTCGAGTGCGTCATTTGCATCGCCCAATAGCTGTTTGCGGATTCCATCGAGCGGTTCGAGCACGGATCGCTCGGGCCAGACTTGCTCCATATTATCTCGTCGCCCGCCCATCCAGCGATAGCTATAGCCAAAGATAATCACCTTAGACGTGCGCTCGCTCAAATTGGGGGCCGACGTATGGTATACGCGGTTTTCAAACAGGAAGGCGTCGCCCGCATTGAGACGCAGATCAACGGCGCCCTCCGGGTCGATGCGGCCTTCCGGTATGGGCAGGGGTGTTGGCAGTTTGTGCGAGCCGGGCGCAAAGAGCGTAAAGCCCGATTGGGGCTCGTGAAAGTCGGTTAGGCAGTAGCCGACCTTAATTCCGCCTCGCACGATGTGGGCGTGCCCAAGATCCTGGGTCATACCGATATCGCGATGCCAGCCGCGCGTCGGCTCGGCCGTTTCTGGTTCGGTAAATTTGTAAATGATAGCCGTCGTGTGCAGGTGGATATTGGGCGATAGCAGCTGCACGACCAGCGGCATCGTTGCGTCGTGCGCAAGCAGTGGGTGGAAAGCGGGCTCTTCGACAATGCCCGGCCGCAGCTGCACATAAGGATGATTTCCTGCGCGGTCGAATTGCTCAATCATGCGATCGCTAATCTGCGTCAGCGCCTCCACCTCTGTCGCCGTGAGTGCTCCGGGCACGACCAGATAGCCGTTTTCGTCAAAGAACTGACGCTGGTCTGGTTGCAATACGGTGGGCTTCATTTTTCGGATCTCCCCTGGCTTAAGCGTCTTCCCACGCGTCTAAACCGATGGGCGTTTCGCATTTAAGCGCCTGCCGATCCTCGGCGATCCACTCGGCCCACATGCTTTCGTCGTCGCGCGAGAATCCCGAGTTGGCTCGTGCGTAGAGCAGTGGGTCTTCGCCCAGCAGTCGCATGAGGCGTCGGTCCTCGTTGGCGCGCGCCGTCTGCACGATGGCCTGCACAGCTGGTCCTCCGTGGTTGTCGCGGCATTTAAGCCACGATTTGTTGTAGTATATGCTGAAGAAGTAGCGCGGATGGCCCGAGTAGTTGGGCGTTCCCGAGTGCAGCAGGGCCGCGTGCGTGAAGACCACGTCGCCGGCTTCTACCGGTACGATGATTTCCTCGGAGTGAGGCTGTTGCCCTTGCTCAGGGGCGATACCGATATCGCGTCTATGCGAACCGGGTATCACGCGCAGGGGTCCGTACGCTTCTGTTAGGTCTTGGAGGTAGGTAATGGCGTTACAGGCCAGTGGTGGCACGTATTCGCCGTGCGTAGGTCTATAGGCCCAGATGTCGCGGTGCCACCCTGACGCCTTGCCGATCGCTTGCTCTTTCGGCATTGATGGAAAAGCCATAAACGTCAGATTGTCCATTTGCACAAAGGGCCCGAGCACGCGCTCGGCAAAGTCGAGGAGATCGGGGTGGGCTATGGCCGGCAGCAGCAGCTTGGGCTCGAATTCCAGCGTCGAGCGGAGCCACAGCGTGGGCTGCTCTTGTCCCAGCGGCGTTTGTCGCTCGACGATGCTGGGATAGGCGTCTTTCCAGGCCTGCATGAGCGCCGGGCTGAATAAGTGTTTGAATACGGTGTAGCCGTCCCGCTTGTAGGCGGCTAGGCGTTCGTCCAGTGTCACGATATGTCGATCCCTATTGTATGAGACGCTGCGGAAAATTGCCCCGCAAAGAAACGGTTTGCACTGTGCGTGTGCAACTTGTTGGTCGTCTGCATAGGGCGTCACCTGCTTTATTTCAAAAAAGTTTAGACGAGATCAGGCCCATGCATTATACTGCTCAAAACTATCTACGTAGAGAATATCTACGCACTGGATGTGATACGCGCTAACAAAGGCGCCTGTTGGAAAGGATCAAATACAATGACGGATACTATCGAATTGTTTAACGGACGTGATCTGAGTGGGTGGAAGGATCATAAAAATCCTCACCTGTGGGCGGTAGAAGATGGCATGATCGTCTGCACTGCTGAGACAGGTAAAATGAGTAACTTGAGCACAGAGGCGCAGTATGGCGACTTTGAGCTCACGCTTGAGTACAATGCCGATGCGAAGGTAAACAGCGGCGTGTTTCTGCGCGTGTCTGATTTGGAAGACGAAGTGCACACCGGATTGGAGATTCAAATTCTCGATACGTATGGCAAAGAGCCTCCGCTGAGCAGAAACGACAGCGGCGCGCTCTATGACATGATCCCCCCTTCGTCTAATGCACTGAGGCCGGCCGGTGAGTGGAATCAGATGCGCATGCGCTGCGAAGGTGCACGGGTGGAGGTCGAACTAAACGGCGTGCAGGTTGTGGAAGCGGATCTCGACCAGTTTGACACGCCGGGCATAAATCCTGACGGCACGAAGAACAAGTTCAAATACGCTTGGAAGACCATGCCGCGCGTCGGCCATATTGGGTTGCAGACGCACGGTGGAATGGACGGTGCTTCAGGCGTTCAAATACGCTTCCGCAATCTGTTCGTCAAGGCGCTGTAATCGCGCCGAAGGTATATCGAAAGCCCTCGTGTTTTAAGGAATACGATGAGATCGCATATTCCCGTTTCCGGGGGGGAATTTACCGGTTGCCTAATCGAGGATACGCCGGGCCCTTACTGCATCGGTTCGGGGTTCAGGCCCCTTGTACACTCGGCTTTTCCCAGCCAGAATATATATCGCGACGAGGCGATTGGACTCAACTTTGAACACGTGCTCAACGGCGTAGCCGCCGACTTTGATCGGAATCGCTTTACGCCGCGCACGGACATGCAGTCCCTTCATGCTCACAGCGACAGGGAGGTTTCTGTCTTACATCGAGCAGAAGACTCGACCTGGGGCATTGAAAGCTCCATGCGCTACGAGCTGAGTGAAGCGAACGCGGTTGATATGACGTTTTCGGTTACGATGAGAGAGGATCGATTTCCGCTGGGCTACGTCGCTTTTATGTGGGCCAGCTACATGAATCGCACTCGCGAGCGCCGCATTCACTTTTACGGGGAGTGCGACGAACGCGAAAGGTGGCTGAGCTTTGGCGATCAGCTCACGGATGACGGGGCATTTGAAACGGGCACCGTGTCTGCCGTCGGCGTGCCGGACCTGCCCTATGAAAAGGGAGCCGATACGCTTAACCTCGTAGAGCATCCGCACAAGAAGTTCTCGCTCCCCTTTTACTATGGTTTAGTAGATGGGGACGGTGATTTGAGGACGACGGACGACACCATGGTATACGTCATGATGTTTGACCAGACGGAGTCCATTCGCTTTGCCATGTGGAACTTTATTCGCGACGCACGGGGAAAACCGGATCCACACAGTCCGGCGTGGGATTGGCACTTTGTCATACGAGAGCCCGTTGTTGACCAACCTTATAGTTATCGCGCGCGCATGCTGTACAAACCCTTTGTCAGTCGCGACGATGTGCACTTCGAATACGAGCGCTGGCGCGCAGAGTTACCCCCGTTAGGGGATTAGTGAGAGAGTGAAGCTTACCATATCGTGAATAACGCACAAAGAAATGAAATCATTCCCGTGAATCGATACGCCTTTACGGCTAGTATAGTAGCTCTACTCTGTTTCATGTCCGAAGTGGGAGGACAGCAGCTGGCCTTTCCCGGGGCCGAGGGCTTTGGCCGTTTTTCGCTCGGCGGTCGCGGCGGTAAGGTGCTCTTTGTAACCAATCTCCACGACAGCGGTCCCGGCAGCCTGCGCGCCGCCATAGAGGCCGACTATCCGCGCATTGTCGTATTTAAGGTCTCGGGTACGATTGAGTTAGAGTCTCATCTGCGCATTCGCCATCCGCGCATTACGATTGCCGGGCAGACGGCGCCGGGCGATGGAATTTGTCTGCGTCGCTATCCGCTCGTCATTTCCGCCGACGATGTCATCGTGCGTTTTTTGCGCGTGCGGCTGGGCGATGAAGCCGGCAGGAAAATGGATGGTATCGACGTGTCGGATGCCGAAAACGTCATCGTCGACCACTGCTCCGTCAGCTGGACCTTAGACGAGGCGGTCAACACCTACCACGGCTCAAAAAATATCACGATCCAATGGTGTTTGATCTCCGAGTCGCTGCACGACTCGCCTCTGCAGGAGGGGCACGGCTTCGCCGCATCCTTGGGCGGCTTTAACACGTCGTATCACCACAACCTGCTGGCCAACAACGCCGGGCGCAATCCGAGCATTGCCGGCGAGGAAGACGCGCCGACGATCAATCTCGACTTTCGCAACAACGTCATCTTTAACTGGGGACACCGCACGCTGGACGGGCGGCCGCGCAGCATCAACGTCGTCAATAACTACTACAAGGCCGGCCCGGCTTCGCGCAGGGACCACATCGTCAAGATGCAAACGATTTACGACGGCTCGTTTGGTCGCTGGTATATCGACGGCAACGTAATGGTAGACACTGCTGGCAAGGTGCATCGCAGCGGCATTGTGCGGATAGACTCAGAAGACGTGCCGCTCGATTCGGCGCTGGTGGAGGCTCCGGTGGATTTTGCACCCGTCCAAACGGAAACGGCCGAAGAGACCTATGAGCGTGTGTTAGATGCCGCCGGTGCCACTCTGCCGCGTCGCGACGCACACGACGCGCGCATTGTCGGCGAAGTGCGCTCGGGCAAGACGACCTATGGCAACGGCATTATCAGCAGGCAAACAGACGTGGGCGGCTGGCCCGAACTGCGCTCTACGGATCCAACAGAAGATGCGGATGCCGACGGCATGCCCGATGCGTGGGAACGGCCGTTTACCGCGGCGGGCGATCTGTCACTAGAGGGCGCGCAGGATGCTGACGGTGACGGCTATACTAATGTAGAAGAGTACTTAAACGGAACGAATCCAATCGAAGGTGATTAGGCTGAATCTAAATACGCGCCATCGCCAGCCCCGACTGGACCTCTGATACGCGGTTCCAACCCGTTCCTTTGAGCCCGGCATAGATCATGTAATACGCGCCGTTCATAACAAACACCTGCGGGGTCAATAGGCCGCTGCTGTCCCAGGCCTGCGGGTCGGAAGAGGGGGTGAAGATCGGATTATGCGGGTTGGGTTCAAACTCGATAAAGTCCCGGGTGCGCACGTGTCCGATAGTCCACACCGATCCGTCATATCCCCCGTAAAATAAGTCGAAATAGCCCGGTCCCTTTAGGACCTCGGCTTCGCGCACGCCGTAGCGGTCCCACGCCTGGCCCGAGCCGCAAAAAACGGGATTTGCTGGATTCTTGGTGACGTGCGCCGGGTCTGATACGGGAGCCGTCGCGTGGCAAATGGTCGGCACGTTGTAAAGGATTTTCCTGCGTTCGGCCGGGGCCGGCCGCTCGCCCGTATAGACCATGTGTATGGTGTCGTTGTCGACGGCTATTGAAGGATGCGAGCAGCCGCTTTCCTCGTGGTCTCCCGTGCGTGAGACCACGGGTTCGGAGCCCATTCTCTCCCAAAATCCCAAATCACCGTCGCTGACCAAGAGGCCCGTCTGTTTACAGCGCGGCATTGTTTGATTGCCCAGATAGTACATGTAGTAGCGGCCGTCTGCGGGGTTGTAAAACGGAAAGGGGTATTCCACATCGCGACTATCAAACCCTCCCTTTGC
>CALDFW010000059.1 GCA_937942165.1 uncultured bacterium
AACGTGTTACAGAAAATTCGCTCTGGAGAATGTGCGCGGTTCGCCGCGCTTGGTCACTACCTTCCCTTTTTTATCCGCCACGGAGCCCACTGTGGATTTGATGCCATCTGGCTCGACCTCGAGCACAGAGCCATGGACCAGCGCGAGGTTCAGAGCATTTTGGCCCTGTGCCACCAGTACGATATCGACTGTATGGTCCGCGCTTCAACGCTAGAGCGCACAAAGCTCTACCGCTATTTCGAGGATGGCGCTGCCGGCCTGCTCATGCCGCTCGTAGACGATGCAGCCACTGCGCGCCACATCGCTCGTTCAGTCAAGTTCCCCCCCATCGGAAACCGCGGCTTAGATGGAGCCGGGCTCGATGCGGATTTCGGGCTTGGCGCATCGGGGTTCGTAGAAGCCGCGAATCGTGAGACCTTTGTCGTTATACAGATAGAAACCTGCCAGGCGCTACAAAATGTCGAAGCCATTGCCGCGGTAGAAGGCGTCGACGCGCTCTTTATCGGCCCGAGTGATTTGAGTCTGCGCATGGCATTAGAAGGCGGCGAAACCACCTTAGAAGAAGCCACTCATCGGGTGGCCGAAGCAGCCGCTCGCCACGGCAAAGCTTGGGGTATGGCCGGCGGAAACGAAGAGGACTGGAAGCGCTGGCGCGCCATGGGTGCACAGCTCCTGATCGGCAGCGGTGACTTTGCGCTGACCAACGTATTAAAAGAAGCCCAAGAGGCGATGGATCAAGCGCTGAATTCCCAATGAGCGCTTCGGGCAGCGGTCAATCTATTCGACGGCTGCCACTACCGCATTGGAAACGCGCCGCAGCAGCGAGTCGTCCATCTTATTGGTCAGCACGACACAAATCAACTCTCGCTGAGGGTCAGCCCATGCCACCGTGCCCGTTGCCCCCGTATGGCCAAACGTCGAGGTCGACGCTAACTCGCCGCAGCGATTCCATACAATCGAATCGGCCAGTGCCCAACCCAGTCCCCACGGTGCACTGAGGTGCGTATTGTGGTCTCGCACCATCGCCGCTGATGCCGCAGAACTCAGCACGCGCTCCTGCCCGTATACGCCTCCATTGAGCGCCGTTTGAAGAAGAATCGCCAAGTCGCGCCCACTGCTGTGCATGCCTCCCCAAGGGGCGCCTAGGTCGCGCCAGTAGGGCGTATTCCACCCCCAGCTGCGCATATCCTCGTCTTCCTCCGCGGACGAATCTAGGCCGCACCAGACCAGTTCATCGATCGATCGCCCCCCTAATCCCAGCGATGAATCGCGCATGCCTAATGGGTCAAAAATTCGCTCTTTCTCAAATGCGCGCAGCGCCTGACCGCTCACCCGCTGAACAATTTCAGCCGCCAGCAGCGTCCCCTTACTCTGGTAGCGAAAGTCGCTATTAGGTTGGAAGAGGAGCGGAGTTTGTAGGGCACAGCGCACAAATTCTTCCAGCGGTTCATGTGCGCGACGAAGCTCGGTGTTGTTGGGCAGCATATCGGGCATACCCGAAGTATGCGAGAGCAGGTGACGCACCTTTACCCGGTCTCGAGCACCTCCGCGAAACTCCGGCAGGTAGCAATCGACCGGGTCGTCTAGCGAAACTTCTCCCGAATCCACTAGCATCATCAGAGCCCAGGCCGTTACCGGTTTAGTAATTGATGCGAGCAGAAAGACGGAGTCGGGCTGCGTATCAGGCGCGCCATCCTCCGGCCGCATCTGTCCGTAGCCTGCGCTGAATATGAGCGTACCCCGTCGCGCAACGGTTAGCGAAGCCGCACCTATCACGCCCCCCTCTACCGCGCGCTGCAGCTGTGACCCTGCCGCCGCGAGACCCTCAGGACACACGCCCACTTCTCGGGGCGTTCCTTCACTCAGTTGACGCATATGCTCTTCCATTCGTACCCTTTCACCTGTTGCGTGCCCATTCTTCGGGCGCACTGCCTCACACTACAATAACACTGCGAAATACAACCATGGGATGTATGATTCGGCTGGGCCTCATGATGTTCCTCGTGCTAGCCGTCCTCGGTGCCACGCTTTGGATATACTTCAACTCGGGTTTCCCCGAACGGGCGAAACCCACTCCGACGCAGCACTCGCTCACGCAGCCTACAAACCAACCGTATTGGAAACGCTCTTAGACTCTGTGATTGTGCGGACCTGGAACGAGACCGTAGCGCCGTTTGCAGTCACACAGCCACTCTTAATTGGCCAGATTCCCCACCTCGACATCCGCGCTCATAAAATGCGTTCCCCATTGCACACCATCAAGCATCTATTTGAAGGCGGTACGAGTTTTTTTTATGCTACGGCACAGATACGGCTTCTGTAATACACACTGACCAGATGATGCGACGCGCCCAGCAGACGCGCATCCTTTCTACGCAAACTGAAAGCATTCCACATGACCAACTTTATCGTATTTCTAACGGATGACCAAGGCTACGGAGACCTCTCCTGCATGGGATGCGAGGATTTTCGCACGCCGCACCTAGACCGCATGGCCAGCGACGGGGCGCGATTTACCTCGTGGTATTCAAACAGCCCCGTGTGCAGCCCCTCACGCGCATCGCTGCTAACGGGTCGCTACCCCGGCAACGCCGGTGTTCGCTCTATACTGGCGGGCCATCGAACGGCTAGCGGACTACCTTCGAGCACGCCCACGCTGGCCACGGCGCTCGGCGAACTCGGCTACAATTCGTACATGTCGGGTAAGTGGCATCTGGGTCTGCAGCCCGACTCGCGCCCGTCTGCACACGGATTTAACCACTGGTACGGCTTTATGGCCGGATGCATCGACTACTACTCGCATATTTTTTACTGGGGAGCAAACCAAGGCGGTCCCGGTCAGAATCCCACTCATGACCTATGGGAGGACGATAGGGAGATATGGGACAACGGTCAGTACTTCACGGAGATGATCACCCGCAAAGCAATTGAATACCTGCGCCGCGCCAACGCTGCAGGCCAACCGTTTTTTCTTTACGTCCCCTATAATGCGCCGCACTATCCCATGCACGCTCCGCAAGAATACATGGATCGCTTCGCCCACCTAGACTGGGACCGCCAGGTCATGGCCGCTATGCTAGCGGCTGTCGACGATAGCGTCGGCGCCATTCTCGACGAAGTTGAGCGCCTCGGTATGGCCGAGGACACCTGCTCTTTTTTCACCTCGGACAACGGTCCTTCTCGCGAAACGCGCAACTGGCTCGACGGCACGCTAGACCCCTATTACGGCAGCAGTTCGGGCAAGCTCAAGGGACACAAATTTAGCCTCTACGAAGGCGGCATTCGCCTGCCTGGAATTATGCACTGGCCCGGTCGCATTCCCGCGGGACAGGTACTGGACGCTCCCTGCGCCTCTATGGATATTTTCCCGACGTTTTTGCAGATAGCCGGCGGCGATTCATCACAGTACGAGATCGACGGAATCGACATTCTGCCTTACGTAGCCGATGGCGCAGTGCCGCAAGAGCGCACGCTGTTTTGGGAGATGGGTAAACAGACCGCCGTGCGCAGAGGTGACTGGAAGCTCGTCCTAGACGGTCAGCTGGTAGAAGGAGCACCGGCGGAAGATGCGGTGCACTTAGCCAACCTCGAGACAGATATGGGCGAGCAGCATAACGCGAAGGATGAACAGCCCGAACTAACTGTTCAACTACAGACCGATGCGCAGAATTGGCGCGCCGATATTGAAGCGCGGTGGGAACGCGAGTACGCACCGAAAAAGCAGGGTACCGTAACTCATGGTTGACGGCCCGCTACCGAATGGCACTTAGGCACCCGGCGGAGACCGCAGCGGAATCGGATCGACCACCTGACGCCGCTCGGGCGTTAGTCGCTCCAGAAGTTCCGGCGAAGGCGCGTAGTTAAAGCGCGAGCGAATCCAGCGCGGAGAATAGCGATAGAGCAGCATCCGTCGGAAGCCGTCGCGAGTGCGCGCAGCGGAGCCGTGCGTAATCGTATCCGTGAAGAGCAGGACGTCGCCCGCCTCTAAGTAGAGTTCGCGCATGCCAAGCGCGATTCCAGCCGCTTCGTCGCTGCGATAGGTGCGACTCCCCTCTTCCCCCGTAAGTTTCGGATGCGGTATTGTCGCCTTGTGGCTACCGGGAATCAGCGTAGTGGGTCCATCTCCAGGCCCAATGTCTTCAAGGGCCGTAATGCAGTTGATCTGACCGACCATCCACTCTCCGGTATTAGCCTGGCGAAATGTCATATAGCTGCACGGAATATGCCCCCCGCAGTGAATCCCAATATAGCCATCGCGCCCGCGTATATTGAGCAGCGTCTCGTGCAGTGATAGACCGTTGTGGGGGTTGATCCAGCGCCGCACGTGTTCAATCCAAGATGGATGGTCAATATGGCGCTCAAAGACGGCCCCGGCCTCTATGATATTTTGGAAGTTGATCCCGTCGGCATCGCTGTAGGTGTGCGTCTCAACCCGGCCGATCCAAGCTCCATCGGTTCGACTCGCATGCCCTCCGCGCTGCGCGCAGTCCATGTAGTGCCAGTGAGCGTCGGCCCAGGCATTCATCTCGGCAATATCTTCTGCGCCGACGGCGCCTTTGATAATCAAATAGCCGTTGAGTTCGAATAGATAGTCGACCAGATAGGCATCACTACAGCCCGCTTCAACGCAGGACAGATTCTCGCTCCCACTCGATTGGTTCATAGGCTCCCCATTGGGTTGTTTTTGTGCCTGAGAGACTCTACCAAGGCACGCTCAGGCCGAGCTCGTTGGCAACGCCCTGCAAGCGCTCTCGATGCCATTCACCCACTGGCACCCCCTCGCGCATATACGCCTCTTCGCGGACCGCCTCAATCCCACCGGGCACGTGCGATTCGCTAAACCCCTCCAAAGGCGCCAGCGCGCCAATGCGATCGACGTATTCGTCTATGTCCCGCTTGAACACGTCGGTTTCGTGAAATAAGTCGATCCGCAGGGCGATTAACAGCGAGCCCTGATTGGCGCCCGGCCACGTCCAGCGCGGTTTATCGGCATCGATGCCAAGGCCGGACAGCATACCGCCCCAGGCCTGACATATTTCGCCCATACCGATACAGCGCAGCACCAGGCCCGGCGCGCGCTCCGACAGTTCGCTGCGCAGTTCGCCCTTGTAAAAATCGTGCAGCGCACCAAAATCAAGCACAAACGGCGGATGCTTTTCCGTCGGCACACCGAAGGCCATCGGCGAACCCCCGCCGGCGCTAAAGAGCGACTTGCCCGGCTGCAGGTCTAGCTGATGTCCCGAAGTAACGTAGACGATTAAATCCTCTTCCAACGCCATGCGCGCGTAAATACCAGCGGCACCAAAATGCCCGTGATTTCTGCTCATCATCGCCGCCATTCCCGCATTCTTGGCCTTTTCTATGGCGCGCAGCGTGCCTTCGTAGGCGGGAAAATACCCCAGCCCACCGTCGCCATCGACCAACGCACTTACGGCCGTCTCGCGAACCAAGCTCACCTCGGGGTTGCAGTTGAGCTTGCCGTCGCGCATCAGGATCGCATAGGTGGCAATCTGCTGCGTTCCGTGACTAAAGATGCCGCGGAGATCATTTTTGGTGAGTAAATCAGCGAGTAAATCGGCCCTGTCTTGAGGTAGGCCTACGCACTGCGCGGCCTCTGTGACAAAGCTCTGCAACTCCTCGACAGAGACGCGTATATGGTTTTCTGGTGGACGATTCATGTCATATCCTTCTGTAAATTTTGCGCGAGACTGTGAGACACACAGTCAAAAAAATACGCTCTTTTTTTCGCAGCAGCCATACGGTCTGCCCGGGCGCGTGGGCAAGCACTACCGCATCGCCTACTTGACGCTGAGACGTATTCACACTACTTAGAGAAACACGCCCTCTAAACAAGACGCCCTGTGAGCAATGTCCACCATGTCCTATACCCACTGCGCATTACCACCCCATCCGACCCAGGCCGATCTGCAGCAGGCTGCTGCAGACTATCGCGCCATGGTCGTCAGCGTCATCCAGGCCATCGTAGAACGATACCAACGCACGCCCGACTACCCCTTTGTCGATACCAAGCTCAACCTCATAACGGGTGAGGACTTTGCCCAAGACGATCCCATACGGGGTCGCGGCGCGATCTACGGCTGGATCCAAGGACGCGGATTGGAGTCTCTTGTTGGACACGCGCGTTTTTTGGCGCCCAACGCTCAGTATGCCCCGCTCGTTGCCGCACTAGACGAGATGATCGGCCAGATCACCGTTCAGCTTCAGATCATGCGATCGCGCAACGGCGGCCATCTGTCTTTTCTGATGGATCCCGAAGGACAGCCCTTTTCCCTAGATCCCAATGGATGCCCCGTTCCCTTCGCGATAGACGCTGAAAGTCCCTATGGCTTCAGTGATCTATTCGCTTCTAAAGGCCTCTTTGCCGCCGCAGCCCATACGGGCGATGACGCAGCCCTAAGAGACGCCTTGGACTACGTGGAACGAGTCGAGAAGGCCATATGGGATGAACGCTTCCAATCCGATCAAATACCGCTCGACCCCAAATTACGCCCCGAACCGCGCGACGGTTTCCGCGCACACGGAGCCTACATGATACAGATTGGCACGCTGGCCATGCTAGCTGAAGCGGGGATCGGCGGAGCCGTTGAACGCGGCCTGCGCCTCGTCGAGTACGAGTTGGAAACCTATGCCAATCTCGGAGGGCGCTTGGTGGATCTACGGGAAGGCGATTTTTGGGAAGGCGTCAACGAACAGGGCGCGCCCTACCGGGAGGCCGACGGCGTTCTCTACTCAGATCCGGGACACGCTCTCGAGTTTGTTGGATTGGCGCTCAAGTTTATCGCGGCGGCCCAACCGCACGCTTCGCCAGAGCAGACCGAGCGCCTCCACGCTGCCCAACGGCCCATGTTTACGCTGCTAGAGCGCAACTTTGCCAACGGCTATATAGCCAATCCTGGCGGCATCTCCAAAGCGTATGATCTGGTCTCTCGTAGACACCTTAACACAGATATGCCCTGGTGGAACCTGCCCGAGACCATTCGCTCGGCCGCACTCGCGTGGAACGTCGCCTCGAACGGAGAGGAACGAGCGCGCTGCCTAGAAATTCTACGCGACACGCACAACGCGTTTCGTCACTTTATACGAACAGATTTACACCTAATGGCCTACCAAACGCGTTCGATTGGGGGCAAACCCGTCGACGCCATACCGGCGACGGCCGACGCAGACCCGGGCTATCACACGGGCTTGAGCCTGATCGATACGATTGAGATACTAGCGCGCTAGTACGACTAGTCTAAAGTCAGATCAGGAATAAAGAGGCTGCCCTCTGTCGTGCCTTCAGGCGCCTGCGTGCGCAGCGCGTTTCCCAGCGCCCGTGGCGCAAGATCGCCGCGGAGTGCCCGCTCAAATAGCCGTCCCACTTCGACAACCTGATCACCACACTCGTGGGCAAACTCTAAGCGCCAGTGCGTGATGCCGCAGGAAAGCCAGCGTGCCATATGGGCCGAGGCCTCCTGAGCTTCAGCTCCAAAAACGGTGTTGCGACAGCCCACGTCAGCCAGCACCGGATGTGCCCGACCGTTGCGATCGCGCAGCGCAACCCGGTGTTCCGTACAGGGCTTACCGCAGTCGCGCTTTGAAGTCCCCTCTGACAGGAAGCGGCAAAAAACGCAGTGCTCAGTATGGAATACGGGCAGGTGCCCATAGGCGACGACTTCAATCTTTTGGGAGCCGACGCGCTCGGCCAATGCCGCAACCTGTGCGCCATTTAAATCGTGCGTAGGCGTAAGCCGTTCCAAGCCCAGTTTCAACAGTTCGTTTGCACTGATTTCGTTGGCCGCATTGAGGCTGAAATCACCCGTGAGCGGTGGATGTTCCCGCTGCATGAGCGACTCGAGCAGTCCCCCCCCGCGCACCAGAATAGGCGCCTGCAAGTTGCACAGAAAGCGCGCGATGGCCTCTTCTCCCTGCTTGACGATGCGCGGACTGGCAACGCGCAGGGATACGTTTTGCGCCCGCACGGCGTCTACCGCCGGTCGCAGATCATACAAGTCGAGATAGTCCAGCGTAACGCTGGCCGGCCTCAGCGAAAGCGCGGCCTCTAGCTGTTCCGGCGTGCGGACGAGCAGGTGGAGCTGCGGTCGAGCCGAATGCGGAGGCGTTTCAGGCGCACTGCGCAGCGCACCGAGCGCCGCTTTGGGATCGTTGGCCGGCCGACTTTTGGGCCGCTTCTGCAGCGCGCGCAGCGCTGCTACCGCTTCTTGACGCAGTGCTCCTAGCGCAGAAACGGGCATGAAAACGTCCTCATCGGTGTCTAGTTCGAGCACATCGAGCACGTAGGGCGTATGGCCCAAGCGATTCCACTGCGCCCTGAGATAGTCCACGTCCAGCGCGCGATTTTGCGCAACGCTCAGCGGCTGCGACGAACAGACCTCGACCGAAATAGATGCGTCGTCTGCCAATGTCCACTCGGCGCGCAGCGGCTCGCCAACCCGCGCTATCGCCCGAACCACCAGAGCCTGTTTGCGCAGCGGAGTCTTCGCCTGAACGTAGGGCCGCACGCGCTTTTCGAGCTGTGGATCGCGCGTGCGCCACAGCCAGTCGCCGGGTCGGATACGCGTAAAATCAATCGCGCCGTTGGCAAATGAGACCTCGACCGTGCCCTCTCCGACGGGCAGCACATGGTAGACGTGTCCCCCCTCTTCCGGCAGGGCCGGATCGCGCCAGTCTGCCGCATCGAAGACCACGCCGTCACCTGCTTTAAGCGGTGCGGCCGCTGCGGCGGGGTCCGGCTCGACCAGCACGCTCTCATCGCGCACGGCCCTCACAGATCCCACGCGCACGCCGCGATGGCGCGGCGCCCTTCCACGCACGACGGTCTGATGATTCGTACCCTGCAAGAAATGCGGGCCCAGCCCCCGGGAATAGACCTGTTCCAAATCCAATTCGTCGCGGGCCTCAATCTGCAGTGGCCCTCCGTCCCAAGCCGCATCGACGGCGGCGCGATAGGCGCGCGTCGTCAGCGCAACGTAGTCGGCTTCTTTATAACGCCCCTCTATCTTGAGCGCCGATATGCCAATCTCGACCAGCGAACGCACCTCGTGTAAGGCATAGAGATCACCGGGCGATAGTAGGTAACGCGCGTCGCCTAGGGGACGAATCTCCTCGTCTACCAGCAAGTCGTACGGCAGCCGACACGCCTGGGCACACTGGCCGCGATTAGCGCTGCGTCCCCCCCACGCTTCCGAGGAGAAACACTGACCGGAGTAGGAAACGCACAGAGCGCCGTGTACGAATACCTCTAGCTCACAGTCGCTGTCCAACTGAAGCGCGCGAATCTCGTGCAGAGAGAGCTCGCGCGCTAAGACGACGCGACGAACGCCAAAGCGCTGAGCAAGCCGCACGCCCTCGGCGTTGGCAATGCTCATTTGCGTGCTGCCGTGAATTTCGAGTTCGGGAGCAACTTCGCGCGCCAGACGCGCAATACCAAGGTCCTGAACGATTAGCGCATCGGGGCCGATATCCGCCAAATCGGCCAGCATCTGCGCGGCGCGATCGAGCTCCTCGTCATAGACGAGCGTATTAAACGTCACGTACCCTTTGACTCCGCGTTCGCGTAGCCAAGCCATCGCCTCGGGCAGCTCTTCTTGTGTAAAACCGACCTTGGCGCGCGCAGAAAATTGATCGAGTCCTAAATATACCGCGTCGGCACCGGCCTCAACCGCAGCGCGCAGCTGGGGCCAATAGCCGGCGGGACTCATAATCTCGGGTTTTTCCTTCATTGGACTCACGTAGATAGGAACAGAATAAGTACCATCGTAAAGCGCAAAGAGAGAATTTCAACGGCGCGCCTTGTACAGTCAATGCTACGAGGCCATAGCACTCCCTTTACGCATCCAATCGGACTCGCTATACTTGCGCCATGACGCCATCAGACGAAGATATTTGGCATTTTCAACACAGCGGCTACTACGTGGTGCCGCAAACGCTTCCCGAAGCGCTAATCGCCCGGCTCAATGCAGCGACCGATCGCGAGCTAGCGGCCTTGCGCGAACCGGTCGTGTGGGAAAAGGGCGACGGACGAGACTCACGAGACATTCGCCGCCTGTCAAAGATTCTACAGCGCGATCCCGTATTTATGGAAGCGGCCACCCAACCGTTCCTGCTCGACGCCTTGGAGATTGCCCTGGGTCCCAATATTGACCTGCTGACCAACAAGCACAATCACCTCATGGTGCGCCCCCCTCAATCGGGGATTGTGCCCTGGCACAGCGGTGAAGAGGCCTATGAGCCCACGCTAGTCACGGCCCTTATTTATCTGGAGGAATCGACGATAGAAAACGGCTGCGTGCGCATTGTGCCAGGCTCACATCACCGCCCTTTTCGCCAGCAGCAGCGCTATCCAGGCGGTGATTTCCACACGCATGCTCTGTATTATCACGCCCTGCCCGTGCCCATGCCGCGCGGTGGGATACTGATTTTTAACGATAGCTGTTTCCACGGCGCTGACGTCAATCGATCCCCTCATTCCCGGCGCAGCATGACCTTGGGTTACCGTGCCCACGACGCCCACGATGTGTCCAAAGAAGATCCGGAAAAGGTACTCGTGCGCGGAGAGCGCACCTATACGGGACATCCCCATCCCTTTCCCAACCTACCCGACGGCCCGCTGACCGACACGTAAGATTCCGACTTGGAGGACTTTGGCATGAATGAGGAAGAAAAATACCTGTTTGATATCAACGGCTATATCGTCGTCCGCGACGTGCTCACCGCAGACGAGATCACCGCAGCCAACGCCGCCATTGATCAACATGCTAATCGCATACAAGAGCGCGGCGGCGAGCTTTCGCTCTCAGGCGGATCACCCGCGCTGCGCGGCGAGACTGGACGCGGCGACCTAGGCGGTGCTCTCAGTTGGGAAAAGCCGCACTGCGAACCCTTTCGCGCCATGTTGGCCCATCCTCGCCTGACGCCCTATATGCACGAGATTCTCGGCCAAGGATTTCGCATGGATCACAACCTCGGCATCATCACTATGCGCAAGGGCGCCGAGGGACACGTGTTGCACGGCTCCTCCGGCCCCGGTTTCGACCCACATCAATACTATATTTTTCAAAATGGGCGAATGCACAACGGACTGACCGTTGTCGCCTGGCAACTGGCGGACATCAATCCGGGAGACGGCGGCCTATGCGTAATACCAGGCAGCCACAAGGGCAATTACCCCTGTCCACCCGCGCTGCGCCGCGGCGAGACGCACAGCGATTTTATCAAGCAAATCACCTGTAAAGCCGGTGACGTAATTATCTTTACCGAAGCGGTGACGCACGGCACGCTACCGTGGACGGCCGATCGCGATCGCCGCACTGCCCTCTTCCGGTTCTCTCCGGGCAATATGGCGTACGCAAATAACTACGACTGGCCGTCGTCCATGTTAGACGGACTAACGCCCGAGCAGCGCGCGGTCCTCGAACCGCCGTATCACCTGCGCCTAGATCGTCCCGTTCTGGATTGAAGCCAGCTGACCTGTAAGGCCGCGACTAGCAATTACGCGGTCCTGCCGAAAGAAGCATCAGACGCCCATTTACGGGGATAAAACTCCAGCTTCGAAAGTCTATAAGCAGCGGTCCACAGCGCGCGCGCCATGCGATACCCTATTCCGCAACGCCCACCACTACGGGTGTTTATCTAGTCCCACCTAACGCGTGTACCAGCATTCCCTGCGCAGCTTTTTTTGCTTACTCTTTAATGCGACAAAACTCTCATCTAAAAGGAGCAAGCTCAATGGGAAAATTGGGATACGACGATACACCCCTCATCCGCGACTCTACCTACTGCGTGCACGACCCCAAGCGACCGGCACCGCGCGTCGTAGTTCCGGCAGATGCCGTTGGTCAAGCACCGGCTGACGCCGTCGTGCTCTTTGACGGCAGTGACCTCTCTGGTTGGAGCAGCGTTAGCGGTGGCGATGCGGGCTGGAAAGTTGAAGATGGTTATATGGAAGTCGTGCCGGGCACGGGCGATATTCAAACCAATGCCCACTTTGGCGACGTGCAGTACCACTTGGAGTTTGCCTGCCCGGCCGAAGTCAAGGGAGAAAGTCAGGGGCGTGGCAACAGCGGCGTCTTTCTCATGGGGCGCTACGAAATACAGGTGCTGGACGGCTATGAAAACCCGACGTATGCCGACGGTATTACGGCTTCCGTATACGGCGAATATCCGCCGCTGGTCAACGCCTGCCGTGCCCCCGGCCAGTGGCAGACCTACGACATTCTGTGGACGGCACCGCGTTTTAACGGCGTCGACCTAGTCAGCCCGGCCTATGCCACAGTTATCCACAACGGCGTCGTCGTGCACAACCACGTAGAATTACACGGCCCGACTGGACACCGCGACGTCTACCCTTATGTAGCTCATGCACCGCAGGGTCCACTGCGCCTACAGGATCACGGCGACCTCGTGCGCTTCCGCACCATCTGGGCTCGCCCCATAGGCGGATACGACGAGGGCTAAACACGCGGCCAAACAGCGCGCTTAAAAAACGGGGATCAGTCCATATTCGGATTGGTCCCCGCTGCGCGTCTACGATCGCTGTACCGACAGGACGCGCAGGTCGCCCTGTCGCTCGGTTAGCCCCTCCCCGTCAAAGTGCACGAGCAGGGCCATGGCACATTTGCGATTACAGTCCATCAGTTCCCTGTAGGCAGAGACCGTCACGCTCGAGTTCTCTTCTAGGCAGGTCCGCAGCGTCTCACGCGCCTCATCGATGATCTCGGCGTGCAGGAGCATCCCCCCCTCTAAGTTGACAACCACGCCCAGACGCTGCAGAGCCCCCAGTACGGGATCCAATGCACTCAGACTGATCCCCAGCGAACGAGCCAAACCCGCCGCATCCTGGAGCCCTGCCCAATCTCGCGTTCGAACCCGTTCCTCGACGCGCTGTCGTAGAGCATTTTCTTCTTCGCTAAACTCAATAGAATGACCGGTTAGACATACGACGGAACCCCTAATTTCCACGCGCCCGACTGCCTCCATCTGATCGAGCACCCAGTCAAAGAGTTCGCTCTGCGCATAGCGCGCACTCCGCTGGCGCAGCTCTTCGCGACGCAGGCCATCGCGCAGGGGATACTGGGCGTGAAAATCAGCCAGTGAAGACGCGATCCGATCCGACCACAGACTCGCTACGTCGGCATGCAAAGCCGTTTGATCTCCGCTCGAACCGCTCAGCAGGACGCGTCCCAAACCGTGTAAATCTGCAAGGATGGTCCCCACTCGCTCCACGGATAGAGCACACGTTGCGGCGAGCTGGCGCTGCCTGCACAGGCGATCTTCATCCCGACGCAGCAGCGCCTCTACGACCGCCTGCACGTCTGCATTTTCCAACGCGGATAAATGTGTACAGGCATTGCTGTCGGCGCGCCGATGTTTGTGCGGATGGGGGTCGAGCACGGTGCCGCCCCCTATGCTGAGCGCCGGTGAGTAGCGGCGCAGCACAAAGCGATCCCCCCAGGCCACACACAGCGGCTTTTCTAGGCGCAGCTGGGCTAAGGCCCGCTCCCCTGGAAACACTTGTTCGCAGTCTAAGAGCACTACGCGCGCCAGCACTTCGGCCGTTCCCACGTGTAAACGCACGCGCGTGCGCTGTTCCAGAGGCGCCGGACTCGAAGCGAGGAGTTCCAAGCGCACGTCGATCATACTGGTCTGTTCAAATAGACCCGCTGTAGCCAATACGTCGCCGCGCTCGATCTGATCGAGTTCAATACCGACCAGGTTGATCGCCGCTCGGTCTCCCGCCGAGGCGCGCGCAACCGTCTGACCGTGCTGCTGGATAGTGCGCACGCGAGCCGAACGTCCACTCGGCAACACGTCTACCGATGCGCCCTCGTCAACAGCGCCTGCTACGACCGTACCCGTGCCAACCAGACCAAACCCCTTAACGGAAAAAACCCGATCAAGCGGCAGCCGAAAGGGCGCATCTGCGCGCCGCACGTGCGTGTTGGAAGCGCACTCTAACAACCGTGCGCGCAGCGCGTCGACGCCTTCTCCACTGTGCGCAGAGACGCGCACAATGGGCGCATCTTCTAAGAAGGTTCCACGGACAAATTCGCCCAATTCATCCTCGACCAGCTCCACCCATTCCTCTTCGACTAGGTCGACCTTATTTAACGCGATAATCCCACGCCTAACTCCAAGCAGATTCAAGATTTCGAGATGTTCGCGCGACTGCGGCATAATACCATCATCTGCTGCAATCACCAGCAGCGCCACGTCTATCGCGCTGACGCCAGCGACCATCGTCTTGACAAAGCGCTCGTGCCCGGGCACGTCGATAATCGCAATATCATCGCCCATAAAAGCAAAGCCGAGCTCAATGGTTATGCCCCGCGCCTTTTCTTCCGGTGCCCGATCGGTGTCCGTGCCCGTAAGCGCTTTAACGAGCAGCGTTTTCCCGTGGTCAATATGTCCTGCAGT
>CALDFW010000060.1 GCA_937942165.1 uncultured bacterium
CCGATCACTTGGATCACTTCGGGTGACATCTCCCATTTCTGGGCCAGGCGCGAGCCGATGACCTGATGGTCGATATCCTGCATGAGGAAGCGCTCGATTTCAATGGTCGAGTGCGCCCAGAGTTGGTCGCTTTCCCGCGCCTCTTCGGCCTCTGACTCAATGAGCGTGCTCACCAGTTGCAGAGAGTCTTCCAAGCACATGATCATCGTTATTTTGCCAATGTCGTGTAGCAGGCCCGCCGTGAATGTGTCTTCCGTTCCATTCAGTTCTAAGCGGGTCCAAAGCTCGGCCTTGCGCAGGGTCGACAGCTGTTCTTCTTCGAGTTGGAACCGTTCCAACTCGCTCTTTTGCTGCGCCGACTGCTGTTCGGGGTTGGCCGGCAGCGCGAAGAGTTTGGTGAAGAAGGCGGTGGCCAGCGAATGGCGCCAGTATTGATCGAGCGTAGTTTCGTTGGTGTTTTGCAGGATCTGGCGCATCTGGCAGGCCGTGACAATTTCGCGGATCGTCCGAGCGCTGGCTAGGGCGACGGCTTGCTCAATAGTTTCTACGCGAGAGCGGAAGCCGTAGCGCGCGCTGTTGAGCAGGCGCAGAATGACGGTGCGCGTGGGCACGTCGGGGTCGATGGCTTCTGCCCACTGCTTGGGCGGATCTAGGTCGTCTAACTCGGCGACTTTACGCTGCGTTTCGGGCAGGGATGGAAAGGTATTGACTGCGTCTAGGCGCGCGTCGATCATGCGGCCGCGCTCCTCCGGCGTCATGCGCTCGAGATCGATGCCAACGGACATGCCGTCGACGACGTAGTCTCGCACAATGGGGGCAAAGAAATGGCCGGTCGCCTCGGATACCGTCGAGACGACAACGCCGAGTTGGTCTAGGTTTTTTTGGATGGCCAGAGCTACTTCGGCGTCGATGCTGAGCGGCTTTTTCTGCGGGTCTATAACGACGACGATCTTCGCTTTTTTTGAGAGCATGCGCGCGACGGTAATCGAATTGCCGATAAGGTCCGGACCGAGGAGAATCATCTTAACCGTGTTGAGATATCGCCTGAGCGCCAGAGCGACCTGCGTGCTGTCTTTGCACACGGCGTATTGGATCTGATCTTCTTCTGGTAGTATACCGTTTTCGGTGCGCAGGAGTTGGAGCAGGGCGACTAGGTGCGTCTTTGCCTCAATCTTATCGCCTATGACAATGAGCGGATTGTTGGTATTCCGCGGGGAAGCATCCTCGCTCAAGAGAGCGTTCTCCAGGGGGAGGTGAACGGTCGACTGGTTTTGACTCTACGGCTTGCGAAGAGGGAAAATAGCTCGGAAGGGGTAATAAATCAATTGCGGGTTGCGCCGCCGCGATGAAGTCGGTGCAAAAGAGCGGGGGGGAGGCACTTCGAGTGCCTCCCCCCTGTATTAGGTCCGGTGGATAGGGTTCTATACGGCGACTGCTTCCAGCTCCTCTTCGGGCTCGAACTCGCTCTTATTGCTCTCCTTAAAGGCGCTCATCTCGCCGTATTCGTGCAGCTTGTTGCGCAGGGTGCGCGTGCTGATGCCGAGCAGAGAAGCGGCCTCAGTCCGGTTGCCCTTGCAGGACTCGAGCGTCCTCATAATCAGGCGACGCTCCATCTCGTGTACCGTCATGCCGACGTGGATTCCGCCGTCGCCCCGGTCCTGGGGTCCGGCAGAAAGGCGCTGCGGGTAGTCGCTGATGGCCAGGTTGGGTCCGCGCGAAACGACGACGGCTCGCTCGGTGTAGTTTTCCAACTCGCGGATATTGCCGGGCCAGTCATACTGCATGAGTGCTTCGAGCGTGTCCTCGCCCACGCCCTCGATGTCTTTGCCATTCTCATCGTTATACTTGGCGACAAAGTTGTTGACGAGAGCGGGGATGTCTTCCTTGCGCTCGCGCAGCGGAGGCAGCGTCATTTCAATGACGTTGAGGCGATAGTAGAGGTCCTCGCGGAAGTTACCCGCTTCAACTTCTGCCTGAAGGTCGCGGTTGGTCGTGGCGACAATGCGCACGTCAACTTTAATAGTCTGCGTTGATCCTACGCGCTCAAACTCGCGCTCCTGCAGCACGCGCAGGAGTTTGGCCTGCAGGGCTGGATCGATTTCGCTGATTTCGTCGAGGAGGAGCGTGCCGCCGTCGGCCATTTCAAAACGCCCGCGGGTCTGCTTGATGGCGCCGGTAAAAGCGCCTTTCTCGTGTCCGAAAAGCTCGCTCTCCATCAGTTCCTTGGGAAGCGCCGCGCAGTTGAGGCGGATAAAGGGGGCGGCCTTGCGCGCACTGTTGTAGTGCAGGGCACGCGCTACCAGTTCCTTACCCGTTCCACTTTCTCCGCAGATCAATACGGTGGCGCGGCTGTCTGCTACGGTGCCGATCATATCAAAGACCTGCTCCATATTGTGCGCTTTGCCAATCATACTGCCAAAGCTGTACTTGTCCTGCAGCTCAGAGCGCAGACGCCTGTTTTCGCGCTCGGTATCCTGAAATTTGAGTGCGCGTTCGACGACTAGCTCAATTTCGGTCGGGTCGGCCGAACCTTTTTGCACGTAGTCGTATGCGCCCTTTTTCATGGCGGTAACGGCATCTTCAATCGTGCCGAAGGCCGTCATCATGATTACGTGCGTATCCGGCGCCTTGAGGCGAGCCGATTCGAGCAGCTCTAGGCCGTTCATGACCGGCATTTTAATGTCGGATAGGATGAGGTCGTAATCGGCGTCGTCGAGCTTGGCTAGAGCGGCCTTGCCGTCGGTGGCCGTATCGACGTCATACTGCTTGCGACGCAGAATCTCTTCGGTCGCCTCGCGGACGTATGAATCATCGTCAACTACTAGAATGCGTTTGCTTGCCATGATGTGTTCCTCGCTGTGGTTTTATTGGGGTAAATGGACGTAAAATTGGGTGCCCTGTCCGACTTGGCTTTCGACGCGGATCGTGCCGCTGTGCGCTTCGACGATTTTCTTCGAAGTCACCAGTCCCAGTCCCGTGCCGTCTTCTTTTGTCGTGAAAAAGGGCGTGAAGAGTTTCTCGTGTACGTCGGCTTCCATACCGATGCCCGTGTCACCGATGCAAAACGCGCCGAGCTCACCCTCGGCAAAGACGCGAATCTGCAGCGTGCCGCCTTCGGGCATGGCCTGCGTGGCGTTCTGCAAGAGGTTGAGTATGACCTGCTGTAGCTGTTCGGGGTCGAGGCGACAGACCAGCGCATCGTCTTCGTACGATCGCTCTACGGTGATATCGTCGCGCTGGCGCTCTAGGTCGATTTCAAAAAAGGCGGTGGTCTCTTCGACCAGCTCGACCAGATTCACGGGGTAGGCGTTAAGGCGCAGAGGCCGCGTATAGGTCAGCAGGCTGGAGACGATGCGGTTGAGCCGACCTACGCCCTCGATAATGCGGTGCACCAGTCGGCGGTTAGGATCTTCACTCGACAGATCGCGCTCCAGCATGCCTGCATAGCCGGCGATGCCGCCGAGCGGGTTGCGTATTTCGTGGGCTACGGTAGCGGCCATCTCGCCGAGTGCGGCCAGGGTGTTGACTCGCTGCACTTCTGCTTCTAAGCGCTTGACCTCGGTCAGATCGTTAAAGACTTCTACAACCCCCAAGACCGTGCCCTGTTCGTCGCGCAAGAGGGACGTGCTAAATCCGAGGGGAATGACGCGACCGTCGGCCCGGCGCAGGCTCTTTTCCTTGTTTGATAAGCGCTCGCCGGTGTCCAGCGTATGCATGGCCGTGTTTTGGCGGCCGTCAGCCAGACCTATTATATCGGCATAGGGATAGCCCAGGACCTGGTCCTGTTCATAGCCGGTGAGCTCTTCCGCTTCCTGGTTAAAGTGGGTGATTTGGCCGTCGAGGTCGACGACCAACACGCCGCCGCTCATGCTGTCTAGAATGTTGTTTAAGTAATTTGTTACGCGATCGCGTTCTTCGACCCGTTTTTGTAGGTCGACGTTGGTTTCTTCCAGCTTGACCGTCAGTGATTCGAACTGGGCCTCTAGCTGCTCGTAGGCCTCGCGGTATTTTCGCGTGGTCTCCTGAAACAGGATATACGAATCGGTAAAGTTATCCAGCTGGTTATCGCTGCGTCCCAGATGCAGAGGCGATGTAGAATCTGCAGGCGTCATGACGACCTTTCTCTTAGCTCCGGGGCGTGCGCGCTGCGCCGTATCGATAGGGGCGCGGGCGGTTGATGGGCAAGCCCTTGGAAGCTAGAACTTTATGGTTGCCTTCCTCCAGAGCCAGCAGGGTGCCCATTTGCTCGGCGAGTTGGCGTATTTCCTCGCACGCTTCTTGTGGCTGCTGCTGTGAGAGGGCGTGAATGCCCTGCTGGAGGCGGGTGACTTGGGCGGCCGACTGGCGCAGGAGCGGCGTTAAATCGGCCGCTGATATACCCGAATGCAGTTCGGAACGCACCTGCTGGGCGACGTCGATGCACTGGGCACACTGGGCGCCGAGCGCTGAGAGCGTTTCGGCGTATTGGGGCTGTGTCTGCGCTGCGGTTTGCATGATCATTCCTCTGGTCTGAGTGTGAATCCACCTCCCATTTAGCAAAAGGGGTGCCTCACGTGCCAGACAGGCGGAATTTTAATCCCCAAAATCGGCTGAGGGGGAAAAAAAAGCCGAAAAAACGGGGATGGGCCGCTCTTTTATATCAGGGGCGCATAGAGGCCTGCAGGCCGTTCTATGCGAGGGGGTTGCCAGAGGCATGCGGAAATTATTTCCATATGCCGGTGTTGCGTGGGAAATTATTGCCAAATATAGGGGGGGAGACCCCGTGCGGGCAAGCGTAAAGAGGGCGTTTTAACGGGCGGGCACCGCGCGTATAGTACGCTGTAAGTGGCCGCGATACAGTCTCTTACGTGAAGGACGGTTGCTCCACTGGACGCGCGTGGACTCTTTGAGCGGCTGCTTTTCCTCTTCGGGCTTGCGGTCGGGCTGCTCGGCGAGCAGTTCGCCCGTCGTGCGGGCGCTGACGTGGCTCTGTCGTGCGAGGCGGAGCGCGTGTGCGGCCCAGAAGAGGCCGAGCAGGCCAAAGAACGCTACGTCGGCGCTCAGCCCGGCCATGTAATGGAGGAAGCTCGTTTCGGTTTCGATAAGCAGCACGCTTGTAAGGAGCAGCGAAAGTAGAAAGAGGCAGAGCGCTGAAGCGGCGTGGCAGTAACCGCGCCAGAATCTGCTATCGCTTTGCTGGACGGCCTCGAGATCGCGCAGGGCAAGGTCGAGACGGTCGTCCACCTGTTTAATGGCTAAGAGAGACGGCAGATGGGCGACTACGCGCTGATAGTGGTCACCGAGTCCAAGCAGTCCGGTTACGGCCATGGCCGTGCCGATAATAAAGGTGGCCACGCCGAAGAGGAGCCAGCGCAGGGGGGCCAAGTGATCTGGATGAATGCCCAAACTGAGCACGACTTGAGCGGTCGCCGCAGTCAGGGCGCCCAGGGCAAATAGAAGAATAAACCGCCTCACAGCAATCTCCGCGCATAAGGGACAGGAGAAACCGTGCAGCGCACGGCTTGATTCGTCTCTCAGTCGGCAAGATCCGTGCCATAAGTTAGCTCGCCGGCTTCCACGCTGAAGGGAAGGGTGTTCTGCGCGGGCGGCATTGGACATATATAGGCGGGATTGTAGTCGCAGTACGGATTATAAGCCATATTAAAATCAATAAGATAGAGTCCATCTTGTAGGGGGTCTATCGCGACGTAGCGGCCGCCTGAATAGGTGGTTGACGCGTTGCTCCCGTCGCGGAAGAAGGCCTCTAATTGACCGCTTTCAAAGCTGCGGTAGACCTCTAGCCAGTACTCTTTTTCCGCCCAGGTGAAGTAGAGGCGGCCGAAACGTTCCATCGTGATGGTCGTGCCGCCGGTGTCGGGGACTTCAATCTGGCGCTGGCGCGCGTAGAGATGCATCTGTCCAACGATGCGGTAGCGCAGGTCGATGGGATAGTAGGCGAGGCCGCCAAACGCGAGGCGGTCGTCCGGCAGGAGCGGCGAGTCGTCCCCGTGGCGCAGCAGGCTGTCTTTGTATGCGCGCGTTTCGCGGATCAGGTCCACGTGTGCAGGATCGGTGGGTTGGGCACGAGCCGTTGCGGTGAGCACTAGGAGCAGCGGTAAAAATCGAAGCATGGCCTTCCTCTTGCGCGTTGACGGGGGCAGGGATTGTAGACTTATTTCAGCACTCCCTAGAACATACGGGTAAAGAACGAGAAGCACGCGCTTTTTTCAACAGGCTAAACGGAGGGAGTTGGACATGCGTTTACGCGATCGAGTAGCTCTGGTGACGGGGGGGTCTTCGGGCATAGGGCGGGGCATTTGTTTGGAACTGGCGCGCGAGGGGGCCCATATCGTGGTGGCCGACCTTAGCGAAGCGCCCAAGCGGGGTAAATACCACGACGTCGAGGCTCAGCTGCCTACGGCACAGGTCATCGTAGATGAGGGGGGACGGGCCCACTATGTGCCCGTTGATATGGGCGACGCCGCTTCCGTCGCGGCGATGGTCGCAGCGGCTGCAGGCCAGTGGGGCCGCCTCGATATCGTCGTCAATAACGCCGGCATACACATTCCAGGGGACAGTCAGACGCTTGG
>CALDFW010000061.1 GCA_937942165.1 uncultured bacterium
TGTAGGTTGGTTATTTGCCAAGACCTGTCGCTGAGGCGTAGCTGTGAGTGCCTCAGATAAGGTATACTCTGCGTCGAGCGCGCTCTTGAGCTCCTCTACTGAGAGGGTACCCGTGTAGCTCAGCGTTTGCTCGTAGTCCAATAGGCCGCAGAGCAGGTCTGTTAGTTCTGCTAGCTTTAGAGTTGTTACTTCTTCGTTGGAGAGCACGCGACGGTAGTAGGATTGATCGCCGAGACGGTGGTAGCGATAGAGTGCCTGGTGAATCGTGCGTGGATCTTTCTGGGCATCGGCGCGCTTGGTTAGAATAATATTTTTGAGTTCGTCTAGGGTGGCTGCGTCGGTGGTCGGCTGACGCATCAACTCACCCAACAAGGCAAGCGAGGCTGCGAAGTTTTCGTCGAGGCCCGATATGGAAATCGTGGTGCGCTGGTCGCCTATGCTGAGGCTGAAATCGGTACCGAGCGCATACCATTTCTGCTTTAGCGCTTCGGCAGATAAGCGCGGAGTGCCGGCTTTGTCTAGCAGCTCGCGGGCGATGGGCAAGCGGCTGTCGGTCAGCGAGCCGACGTCGATGGATATGGAGAAGGAAAACAGATCGTTAAGCGGATTCTGGGCATGGTAAAGCGAAACGTCGCTGCGGTAGGCGAGCTCCGTATAGTCTTTGCCCGGCACTACGTAATCGGGCTCGATTTCCTCGAAGTCCAACGCCATAACGTCGGAGAAGAACGCTGACTGGCGCGAAGGATCTATATCGATTTTATCAATGGGAGGCTTGTCGATAGAAGGAATGTCGATCTGTCCATCGCGCCGATAGCCCGCTACGTAGCCGTCCTTAAAGTATTTCTTTGCAACCTTTACGATGTCTTTCTTGCGCAGCTTGGCCATGCGGTCAAGCGTGCCGACCGCGTGCTCCCATTTTTCAAACGCCAAATAAGAATCGCGCATGAGTGAGACGCGCGGCCCGTTGCCTTCCAAGCGCTGCTTGTAAGACTTTTTGAAGTCGGTGACGATGGCGGGAATGATCGACTCATCAAATTGACCGTTCTTGATTTGCTCTATCTGCTCTAGTAAGAGCGCTTCGACTTCTGCTAAATCCTGGTCTTGTTTCGGGATGCCCCAGAGATATTGTGCTCCGTAGTCATTGTGCTTCCATGGATACGATCCTGCGCTGCGTGCTAGCTGTTGCTGGTTAATGTTGAGGTTGATCAACCCAGCCGTCGAGTTGTCCAGAATCATGTCCAGTACGCTGAGCGCTTCGGCGTCTTTGTGCGTGCGCGCTGCCGTGCGAAAGGCGAGCAGGACATACTCCTCGCCGGGGAAAGTCACTTCTACGCGCTCGACCTTCTTAATCTTAGGCTCTTTCCACTTGTTAGACTTAGGCAGCTTCTTTTTCTGCCAGAGTGAGAACTCTTGGTCGATCAGCGCGATGGTCTCTTCAATATCTATATCGCCGGAAATGGCAATAGCCATGTTGTTGGGCACGTAGTAGGTGTAATAGTACTCATACATACGAGCCAGAGAGGGGTTCTTTAAATGCTCGACGGAACCAAGCGTTGTATTGCGATAGGGATGTTTCTTATAGAGCTGCTGCTGTACGGCTTTGCGAATGACGCGGTCCTTATTGTCCATCGAGCGATTTTTCTCTTCATAGACGGTTTCCAACTCAGTCTGAAACAGGCGGAAAACGGGCTGGTGGAAGCGCTCTGCCTCGACCTTGGCCCAGTGGGCCAGGCGGTTGGAAGGTAGGTCGACTTTGTAGACCGTTTCTTCAAGCCAGGTATGCGCATTGAGCGCGCGCTCGCCCATGGCTGTGTAGAGTCGATCGAGCTCGTTGGGAATCGCATACTGTGCGGCGCGTTGGTTGGCTTCGTTGATCTGTGTATACAGGGCGATTCGTCGCTCTGGATCCGTTTCGCTAAAGTGCTCTTCATAGAGTGCTTCAATGTGGTCTAAGTGCTCTTTTTCCGCTTTAAAATCGAGCGTCCCCAGCTGGCGGCTGCCCTTAAAGAGCATGTGCTCGAGGTAGTGTGCTATGCCCGTGGCATTCTGCGGGTCATGCTTGGACCCGGCGCGAACAATGATCTCTGCGTAGAAGCGAGGCTCTTCCCGGTTGGCCGTCAGGTAGACCTGCAGGCCGTTGTCTAGCTCGTATATATGAACCTGCATGGGGTCATTAGCAGCGGGCTGTTGTATAAGGGTATAGCCTGCCTCGGCGGGGGATGCCATCCATAGGATTTGCAGCAGAAAAAGAACAGTTAATAGAGCGCTATGCATCATAACCTCATCTATTTTTTGGGGGTGACCTGTATATGCAGAGTCGATATGGAAATAAAGAAAAGTGGCGTCCGTAGCAAGGGGGTTGATCGATCTGAGATCGGTGATACCGGACCATTCTGCCGGTAAAATAGCAGTGGGCGTGGGGGAATGAGACCGTCCCTTTAAAGAGTGCGGATTACATTCGTATGGCTTGGATATTGCTTAGGCTCTACGGTATGAGATAGGCCATCTAAAGTTGATGCGGAATATGCACAGGGCGAGTCAAAATGATCACATCAGGTAAAGCACTTTGGAATGCTTGGATGGATGCGCTGTATCCGCCACACTGTATCGGGTGTGACCGACTTGTCGAAGAGGGGGGGGCGTACTTATGTGGGGTATGCTGGGAGACCATAGATCGACAACGAACAACCTCCTCTTCCCAGTGCACGTGTGACTCTGAAGCGGAGGTTGTTTTAGGCGCATTTCAGGGTCCACTGCGCGAGGCTATTCACGCACTGAAGTTTCGTAATAAGCGCGGTTTGGGTCGTGCTTTGGGGCGTCACATGGCGCGTGCTGTCGGTGCTAAACTCGCGCACGTGGATGGAATTATTCCGCTACCGTTACACCCGGCTAGAGTGCGGGAGCGAGGGTATAATCAAAGCTTCGAAATCGCCTATGGGCTGGCAGAAGCGTTAGACGCGCCCTTGGTCAGGGGCTGGGTTGTACGGACTCAGAACACGCGTCAGCAGTCTCATCTGAACGCGGAAGAGCGCCGAGCCAATGTGCGATTGGCTTTTCGCTGGCGCGGCGTGCCGCCGGGTCGTGCTTGGGCACTAGTCGACGATGTAATTACGACGGGAGCGACGATATCAGCGTGTATCAATGCTTTTCCAGGCCGTGTGGAAGATATAGTGCCGACCGCTTTGGCGCGCTCCGAGGTAAGTCGCTCTTGACTAGTTGAGTTATATAATTATTTTTTATGTTTCCCTATAATTATCGAAAATTGACGGTTCCACGGTTCCCGTGATACGCGGTCTCGAGGGACGAAAAGAGAGAGGAGTTGTAGCGCATGGCCGAGAAGACGGTCGGTATTCTGACAGGAGGCGGAGATTGTCCCGGTCTTAACGCCGTAATACGCGCGGCAGTGCGTAAGGGAATTACCCAATACGACTATCGTTTTAAGGGTATCCAAAAGGGCTGGAAAGGCATGATGGAATGCGACTGGGAGCCTCTGGGATTAGAAGAGATTTCCGGTATCTTGCCTAAGGGTGGCACCATTCTTGGCACTTCTCGTACGAACCCCTTCAAAGAGGGCGATGGTGGAGACATGGTCGCTGAGAATATGCGTCGGATGAAGTTAGATGCGCTGATTGCAATCGGGGGTGAAGATACGCTGGGCGTGGCCAGCAAGCTGAATGACTTAGACGTTCCCGTAGTGGGTGTGCCAAAGACAATAGACAACGATTTAAACGGCACGGATTACACTTTTGGTTTCGATACGGCAGTCAACATTGTAACAGAGGCGATTGATCGCATTCACACCACGGCCGAGTCGCACAATCGCGTCATGGTGATAGAAGTCATGGGCCGCCACAGCGGCTGGATTGCCCTGCACGCCGGCCTGGCTGGCGGTGCCGATATGATTCTGATACCAGAACAAAAATACACGGTTGATGAAATTGTGCAGACGATTGAAAAACGGCATAACCGCGGCAAGGATTTCTCCATCGTCGTCGTGGCAGAGGGCGTGATGCTTCAGGCCGAAGAGAAGGATGATGAGTTTGTCGTCCAAGAGGCAGGGCTCGACGAGTTTGGCCACGTGAAGCTGGGAGGCATTGGTCAGGTCATATGCAATGAGGTCGAGCGGCGCACGGGTTTCGAAACGCGCGTAACCGTCCTCGGTCACCTGCAGCGCGGCGGCACACCAACGGCCTTTGACCGGGTGTTGGGAACGCGTTTTGGAATAGCGGCTGTCGATCTCGTGCACGCGAAAAACTTCGGTAATATGGTGAGCCTGCAGGGGAATGAGATTGTATCAATCCCCCTCTCAGAAGCGGTCGATAAACTCAAAGTCGTAGATCAGGAATTTTACGACTTGGCTCGCGTGTTTTTCGGTTAGGATCACATGGCAAAGAAAACGCTGAACGATATCGACGTTTCGGGTAAGCGCGCACTCGTGCGCGTCGATTTTAACGTGCCTCTGAGTGAAGATCAGAATATAACAGACGACACGCGCATCCGTGCGGCTGTGCCGACGATTCAATATTTGCTCGAGGGAGGCGCCTCGGTTGTCCTCATGTCTCATTTGGGGCGTCCGAAGGGGCGCGTCGTGCCCGAGATGTCGCTGGCTCCCACTGCTGTCCGTCTAGGCGAACTACTAAACCTCGAGATCGGGCTGGCGCCTGACTGCGTGGGATCGATCGTCGAAGAGCGGGCAGCGGCCTTAGAGCCGGGACAGGTGATGCTGCTGGAGAACCTTCGTTACAAGCCCGAGGAAGAAGCGAACGATCCCGATTTTGCCAAGGCGCTTGCCGGCTTGGGCGATCTCTATGTAAACGATGCATTCGGCGCAGCGCATCGCGGGCACGCTTCTACAGAGGGAATCGCTCACCACGTGCCAGAAGCGGTGAGCGGTCTGCTCATGGAGAAAGAGATTACCTATCTGGACGAGACGTTACGGCAGCCTGCGCGCCCCTTTGTCGCCATCTTGGGTGGAGCGAAGATCTCGGGTAAAATCGAGGTAATCGAAAATCTGCTTGATAAGGTAGATGCGCTGATCGTTGGTGGCGGCATGTCGTACACCTTCTTCAAGGCCATGGGGCTTGAGATTGGCGTTTCTCTCTTAGAGGAGAATCGCATAGGAGTTGCCAGAGACCTCATTGCTCGCTGTCGCGAACAGGATGTCGAACTACTCTTGCCAGTTGACGTTGTTGTCGCCGATCGCTTTGCGGTAGATGCGCAGACGCAGGTGGTCAATCGCGATGCGATGCCAGAGGAGTGGGAGGGGGTCGATATTGGGCCTGATACGCGCGCGCTCTACAGCGAGCGAGTGAAAGGGGCAGGCACGGTCGTTTGGAATGGTCCGCTAGGCGTCTTTGAGATGGAGCCGTTTGCCCAGGGGACGCTCGACGTTGCTCAAGCGCTTGTCGAAGCGACGGAGGGAGGGACCATCAGCATCATTGGCGGCGGTGATACTGCCGCTGCGGTAACGCAAATGGGGTTGGCTGATGGGATGACGCATATTTCTACCGGGGGAGGTGCCTCGCTCGAATGTATGGGAGGTCGCATCTTGCCAGGAATCGTAGCGCTTTCAGACAAGGAGAATGCCTAATGCGCAAGCCAATTGTTGCGGGCAACTGGAAAATGCACAAGACGGCGGAGGAGGCGGTTGATTTAGCTCAAGCTATTGCTCCGCTGGTTGCTCCGTCACTCACTAGCTGTGATGTGGTATTGTGTCCAACGTATACGAGTCTCGGTGCCGTGCATGGAGTTATTGGAGGCAGCGGAATAGGCCTTGGTGCACAGAATATGCACTGGGAGGGTGAAGGGGCATATACGGGCGATATCTCTCCTGCGATGATATTGACCAGTGGGTGTGCGTACGTTATTTTAGGACACTCTGAGCGTCGGCAGTACGCGCTTGAGTCCGATGAAATGATCAATCGCAAGACGCTCGCTGCACTCGCAGCAGGTCTGACCCCAATCGTGTGTATTGGCGAGCAGCTGGAACAGCGAGAAGCGGGTCGGGTCGAAGAAATTGTTATTGGTCAAGTGCGGGCCGCCCTGGAGGATGTCGAAGTGGACCGCGCACCGAGTATCGTGCTGGCGTACGAACCCGTATGGGCGATCGGCACGGGCAAGACCGCGACGGCAGGACAGGCAGAGGAAGTTCACGCATTAATACGCTCTTTTTTAACAGAGCGCTTTGGGCGTGAGGCCGCTGATGCCATGCGCATCCAATATGGTGGAAGCGTTAAGGCCGAGAACGCGGAAGAGCTCTTTTCACAAGAAAATATCGACGGTGGTCTAATCGGCGGAGCTGCTTTGCAAGCCGATAGTTTTGCTGCCATCGTCAAAGCCGCAAAGTGAAGACATGTTAGAAATACTTTTTACCATCGTACACGTGGGCGTTTGTCTGCTGCTCATTGGCGCAGTGCTTTTGCAGTCGGGCAAGGGAGGCGGTTTGGGTTCCCTCGCCGGAGGCATGAGTTCATCTTCCGTGCTGGGAGGACGCACTGCAACGACCTTTCTGACCAAGGCGACTACGGTGCTGGCTACCGTTTTTATGGTTAGCTGTTTGGTCCAGTCGATTGCTTTTCAAGGGGGAGACCAGGGGCCGACTACGGCAACGGAGCGCATGATCGAAGAGGGCGCGTTGCCGCCCGTTGCGCCTGTTCCGATGGAAGGCGGTTCACTTCTCGGTCAGCCGGCAGAGTCCGAAGCTGGCTCAGAAGCGGAATCTCCTACCCCCACTAGTGAGAGCGATACGCAGACTGAATAGAGCGCCGCTACTTCTTGCCGAAGTGGTGAAACTGGTAGACACGCTATCTTGAGGGGGTAGTGCCTTCGGGCGTCGGGGTTCGAGTCCCCGCTTCGGCACCATGTTAGAAAAATCCTCGGCGTTTTTTCGCGCCGGGGATTTTTGCGTTCTGTGCGCTCATGCACAGTCGTTGATTTCAAGCTTAGGTGAGCCGCCAGACAGTCTGTGCACTCCGGCCAAAGATCCAAGCGAGGTCTTCTTCGCTCAGTTTGGAAAAATACTGCATGGGAAACTCAAGCGAATGGGCATAGCCTTCGCGGCTGCTAACGGGGGGGTAGTCGCTGCCCCACATTACGCGATCGGGACGAAAGGCCTCAATGGCCATGTCGGCTAGGGGAGCTATGTCGGAAAATGGGTAGGGCAACGGGCAAAATTCGCCAAATCCCGGAAGCTTGATACTGAGATTTTCACGTTCGGCCAGAGCCAAGACTGCGCGAAACGCTTCGTAAGGAGCCTGTGCCTCGAGGCCAACGCCTCCCAGGTGTTCGATGCATATGTGCAGGTCGGGAAATAGATTGATCACTTCGGTGAACGCCTCACCGAGCAGCGCACTTGGCGTGCAGGGCGCACTGACAACTAGGTTAAGCTCTGCTGCAGTGCGCCATTGAGCTAGTGGGTCAGCGCATTGAGCGCGCGAATTGGCTGGAAGGCGAATGCCAACGACGCCGCGTTCGGCCCAGCGGCGAATCTGACGCCCGTCGTCTTCAGGTGCTACAATCATGGCAGCGGCGAACCGCCCGGGGAAGCGCTCCATACACTGCACGTGGTACGCATTGTCTGTCTCGCCTGCATGTTGGATAAGGACGGCTTGATCGACGTCACATGTATCCATGTGATAGAGCAGAGATTCGACGGGTTCATATTTGTGTATGCCGGTGTGGCAGTGGGTGTCGACGATTTTCATCGGATTCCTCTCTTTTGGGCAACGAATATACAGTACGCCTAAACTGGAGCAATTTAATCTTGACTGTAACACGCGAGGGTGCGATACTCGAGCAGATTTTAACAGAGGAGATCAAATGAAAACTACATGGTCGTACGACTGGTCATCGCGTCGTGGCGTTGTCAACGAAGCGGATAGTAATATTCCCGTTCTCGTGCAGGAAGCACCGGAACTGGGACGCCCCTATATACACCCCCTACACGCTCCTAAGGGGAGCGGTATACTGACGGAGAATGCACCGGGTCATCACCCCTGGCAGCACGGTCTCTACGTGGGCTTAAACGATGTGAATGGCATAGGTTTCTGGACTGAAGGTTTGGGCGGAGATAGAGAAAAAGATGGTCTATTCGCCTGTAGTGAACTGAGCGATCCTGCCCAGAGCGGGGGACGCATTCAGTGGGAGGTGCAGTGTCAGTGGTCAGCGCCAGACGGAGTGCCGCTGCTCTTGGAACAGCAAAAATGGTCCATGGTAAGGCGAGAGGGTGCATATGAATTGGATCTATGCTGGACGCTTACGGCCGACATGGATATACGTTTCGGTAAATACGACTACGGCGGTTTGTTTTTGCGCATGCCGTACCGCAATGAGCGCGGGGGGGAAGTCTCGACGAGTGAAGGTTTGGCGTTTCCCGAGGCAGAAGGGGAACGCGCTCGATGGGTTGCCGTGTGGATGCCGATCGAGGGTGAAGAGAACGGCGGTGGCATAGCAATATTAGATCATGATCAGAACCCAGAGCATCCTGTTCCGTGGCGCGTGGACGGTCAGTTGGGTATCTCGCCGAGCCGATGCATTGTCGGTGCCTGGAATTTGACAGAGGGTACATCATCGACCAACAAGTACCGAATCGTTGCTTTTTCGGATAAAATAAATACTGCGGATTTGTCGAGGCGTTGGGAGCATTTTCGCGGATGTGATTAGTGTGCGCAGCATATCGTTCGGGCCAATAAAGATCTGATGGTTTTACATCGACTTGCTCAATAAACGCTAACGGTCTTAACGAGCTTGGTTCATCCGGTGAGAATCTAATGGGGCTTCGCTGAGAAAGATGGTCAACAAGCGCTTCATAAACCTCCTTGTCTTGTATAGTTTGACGCTGTCGAATTATGCGCTCGGAGAAGAAATACGCTTTGATACCGCGATTCAATGGAATCAATGGAAGCTGCCCAATGGGATCGTCGAAGTTACAGATGACGGGTACCTGAGGCTTTTACCCGTTGGCCGAGACATTGATGCGGTGAACAACGCGCGCTCTTTTGGCGGGGGTATTCACGCTGCTGGATCCAATGCAGCTAACGCCGAACAGGTTATGGATGGCGACCTTGAAACGGGTTGGAGTCCCAATTTAGAGAAATCTCCTGATTCTTGGTGGCTGGATTTAGATCTGGGGCGCGGTGTTTTTGCTAAGCGTATCGTATTGAACTTTGCTACAGATTCGCAGCCCTTCGAACTGTTTGACGTGTTGCTTTCGACCGGTGAGCCCCAAGTTGATGAAAGCAATACATCGTACACGGACGTGCTCATATTCCGTACGAAGAAGCGTTTCAAAGAAAACAAAAACCACCGCGTCGCATTTGAGCTAAATCAATCAGAGCACACGCCTATTCGCTATGTCCGCATCGTCAATTTACTTCCTGTAAAAGGCGCGCGTCTAACAGAAATAGAAGTGGTTGGATTGGGTGATAACCTTGCGCTAAACCTGCTAGAGCGCGGTGGGAAGATCAATGTGGAAATCGGAGAAAATAAGGAAGACGATGTCCCGCTAGGAAATGCCATACAGATGGTCGACGGTTCTTTTTTTACTCGCTTTCGCTATGGCCGTGCGGTGCGAAGTAGCGAAGACGTATGGGGTGAAATTACCGTAGATCTGGGTGCAGTTTACTGGGTTGATTGGGTTCGTTTGGTCAGCGGCATCGTCCCGCGTCCTTTCAGTAGACGGGCGGGCGTAGGCAGTCTTGGAGCCCGGGCATTATCGCTTCGGCGATTTGACTTTAACCTATACCAACTGAGAACCTCCGACGGATCTATATCCCCGGATGGCCGTTTCATATGGAAGCAGAAGTTTCTAAATCGGCGTTCGGCCCTCAACTCACAGCAGGGGTTTGCAGACCATGCCTTCACCTCCGAAGCAACGCGCTTTCTGCAACTACGCTGGCTTGTTTGGGACGCTAATTGCAACGGCGATTGCGGTGCGGCGTCGGGGATTGTCGAAGAATTGATGGTTTTTGGTGAGGGCTTTCCAAGGGAAGTGCGCTTAAACTCGGGCCTCATAGATTTGGGAGATAAAAAGAATATTACAGCTCTTAAATGGGGGGCAAATACGCCACGGGGCACGCGTTTAGAAATGCGTTCTAGGTCTGGTAACCTACTCGATTTCGGCGTTACATTTTACGATAAGAATGATAAGGAAGTTACTGAGAAGAAGTATAATAGGCTGATTCCCTCTTTCCGCGGTCGGATTGACACGACTTATTCTCCTGGAGCGGACTGGAGTCCATGGAGCAATATTTACAGCGATTCTGACGGGCTATTTCAGTCGCCTTCGCCGCGCCGTTACGTAGAACTGGATCTGTGTCTTACTTCGAATTCTCCAGAAGTTGCTCCTGAATTAGACCACGTAACCATTGAATACTCTCCGCCTTTGGCCGAAGAAGCATTTGGTGAAATCTATCCATCTATAGTTGAACCTGGAGTTGAAGAACAGTTCAGCTACTTCGTGCGGGTTAGTTCGGCCTCGCGCGGTTTTGACCGTCTTTCCATTAGGGGGCCATCCGCTTTGCAATTTGTCGAAGCGCGCGTAGAAGGAAATAGAGTAGAAGTAGAAGTCGCCAACAGCGGAAATCAGTTTGAAGTACATTTTGATCGGTTGGTTCGCAGCGATCAGTTAGTCGAATTGCGCTTTAAAGCCGCCGTGTTTTTTCAAGCAACGCGTTTTGAAGGGTTTTTGATCTCGGGGGAAGGTTCGGACGCAGTCCATCAACGCATAGATCCAGGTAATGCCAATGACGAAATAGCGAGTGACGGCAATGTTGTTGGTATACCGGTAAGCGCTCGTTTGTTGGCCAATGTAGAGTTTAGCTCGACGGTAATTACTCCAAATAGCGACGGAATAAACGATCGGTTATACTGCACTGTAGACTTGATAAACGTACTCAACCCGCGACCAATGACACTGCGGATTTATGATCTATCAGGTGCCGTTGTATTTGAAGACCGAATTGGCTTATCGGCAGGGCAGCACACCCTTGAATGGGACGGTCGAGGTGCATCTGGACAGCTCGTTGCTCCGGGCATCTATGTTGCAGGAATTGTAATTGAGGGGGATGCAGAAAGCCAATATATGAGACAGATAGTTTCTGTCGCATATTAAATCGTGTCGCTTATACTATAGCCTGATGTGGATCAAGGCTGTTGCCGTATTAAAAATCTCACGATATGATCTCTCATCGCTTTTGTGCCTCTTCGTACAGGCCGACTATACGGATTCGGTCGAACCGGACTCCATAGACCGATACGCGGCATCTATCATCTCAACTGCTCGCATGCCGGCCCAACCTGGGGCCCAATTCGTTGAGCTTTTCCCACTTACGATATCAGCGAAATTCTTGGTAGGACCGCTTCCATTGTATGCGCCCGCTCTTGGCTCGAGGTTGAGGTTCGTGTTATTACCGTCGTGTCGCAGTAGCTCAAGTCGGGCTCTATCGCAGTCTATCGTGAGCACGCCTTCTGATCCGAATATCCTTACGTCTAGTTGAAATTGTTGATTTTCGGGGAGCGCACCTGCTCCGCTGAATGAGCCAATTGCGCCGCTAGTAAAGCGGACAGAGAAGGCGTCATAAAGCTCGACCGCACTCGTAGGAGAAGAGGTCAAGGCGGAAACGCGCTCTGGTTTCAGATCGGTCAACCAGTAGGCTAATCCCGCAGAGTGAGACATTTGTGCCAGTGCATATCCACCGCCGGCGACTGTGGGATCTGCCCATGTTTTGGCCGCAGGATCAAACATTCTATCTCCAACTCCGCCTCCCTCGGAAAGAAATTGTTTGCCTTCGAGCAGTGATCGAATAGGCGATGCCATGTGGCACATTACAAACTCGATATTGCCGACGGCACCTGCATCCATTTTCACTTTGGCCTCTTGAATGAACTCGGCATAGTGCCAGCCGTATGGAACCATAAGCTGCACATCCTGTCTATTGGCTTCCTCCACGAGTTCCCTCGCTTCATCAGCTTTCGTGGTAAGCGGTTTCTCGCACAGGACGTGGAGCCCGCGTTTTAATGCGGCAAGCGCATGCTGATAGTGGAGTGTGTGCGGACTGGCGACGACGACTCCTTGTAAGCCGGGAATGTCGAGGAGCTCTTGATAATCCTCGGTCGCGTGAGTGAATCCGAAGCGACTTTTGACCTGTTGGAGCTCGTCTTTGCCGAGTCGGCAGACGCCGGTTAATTCAATATCGTCTCGTTCTTCTAACACGGGAAGGTGGTTGGAAGTTGCCCACCATCCGGCACCAATAAGTCCAATCTTTGCTTTTGATGTCATAAACTAACGCTCCCTAGGGGTCGGTTTTTGTATTTCGTTTCCCATCGTGTTTGTCGTAGTAATATTATAGGACTGGTCGGACTACTTCACACCTGAATTTTACTGAGTGATGGTATATTAATGGGGTTCGTAAATGCTTATGTTTAGAGCGCTCTTTCTCAGAGATGTTCCAGAATACTATGCATTGAGATCTACTCGCTCCAAACTGCATTGTGCACAGCGCCCTATTAGGTGAGTATAGATGGGAATACTACGAATTGGGTAATGATCTACGCGAAGTGGCTATACTCATGCTGTTCGCACTATTTTTCTGCGGTGCTTTTTTACAGGTTGGGTATATGCTCGTGCGCAAGCGCCGGGGACAGGACGTATCCGGTCACAGACTAATTTTCTTTTTTATGGCGAGTCTGAGCCTGATATGTGTGCTCCCTCTGTGGTTGTTTGGGCGTCTCAATCCGTCCATTTGGATCGGT
Source organism: uncultured bacterium (assembly GCA_937942165.1). GTDB lineage: Bacteria > Latescibacterota > UBA2968 > UBA8231 > UBA8231. The sequence continues at coordinate 12,751 of CALDFW010000061.1, forward strand.
GATTTATCCGTCGTCCTGATCAACCTGATTGGCTGGGGGTTGACCTTTGACTGGAACCGGGAAGGTGAGGGAAGGCTGCAGAAAGAGAATCGAAGGGTGCGCGCCTACACCGTATACTATCGTGGACAGCCGTTCGGCGTCGTCACCAAAGAGGGCTTTGGTCGTCTTGCCGAGCTTAATCTATTGCGCAAACAGCAGACCGTCGAACTGATTGATCACTACGCGGAAGAGGCGCGGAGGCAGGGCTTCCGCATAGTGTTATTACAGAATAAAGAGCGCAACCAAACGCTCATAAAGGTTGAAGAGATCTAGGCTATGCGAGGGGAATAGCTTCGTCTATGAGCATAATGGGGATTCCGTCGTCTATCGGATAGAGATACGCTCCGTCAGCTCGCACGAGGCCGCCGTCGATTTGCTTTTCTACGTTCTGTCCGCCCCGATTGGTTAGATTGCCTTGGGCTATACGTTCGTTCAATCCGTCAATTACGCTTTGGTCTGCTAGTTGCACCGGTGATTTATCTTCTGGGCAAGCTAGGATTTCTAGGAGTTCTTCGTCGATCATAATGTCCCACTTTGGTATGTAGTATGGCTTAAAAATAAGGCGCACGGCTTTTAACGACAAGTAGTCGTTTTATGGGAAAAAATTGCCCAAGGTGAGATCTTTTTGCCGGGAGAGTCCGTCTTTCAGCTAATGAGGCGTCCTATCGTATCTTTCTACTTTCTGTCTAAGTCACTGTAAATTATTGATATAAAAACTTATTGTATTTGTTTTCAACTTCGGGTCTCATCCTTGCTAAAGAGATTGGGCGGAATGACCGCGTTTACTTCTCTTTTCTTGGGGACGGCATGAAAATGGAAAACACCGAAACAAAAACGAGTGTTCGCAATGAGCGTTTGGCTTTTATCGTCGAGCGTTGTTTAGAAAGTCAGGCTGCCTACAAGCTTTTCGATATGCTCGCATCTATTTCAGACCTAGAGCCGGATGCCAAGGTGGAGTACATGGGGCTGGTGAGAGAGTCTGGCGCATACAGTGACGAAGAAATAGACGCCATTGAGCGATTGATTAGCAGCGGAGCAGCTCGTTACTTCAAAGTGGTCATTGATCAGGTGCGTGAAGAGCAGGTGCAGCGCGAAATTGAGGATATGCTCGTCTAAAACGGGGCCTGCAAAGAGTGCGTTGGCCGTTTCTCAGCATGTTGTGCCGTCAGGGACGAGTAGGTACAGCGTGCTCCTTGGATATCAGATAACAAAAAACGGGATTCAGCCTTCAGGCTAAACCCCGTTTTTCTTGTTTAAAACACCCTTGTGCCTAGAGGGTGATGCCTTCCTCTTTAAGGAATTTCTGAATGCCCTTCTTGTTCAGTGTGCGCAGGGCGCGGGCAGACAGGCGCACAGTAACTGTGCGATCTTCCTCGGGTATGTAAAGACGCTTGGTAATTAGATTGGGTTTTTGGACGCGCTTGGTTTTGCGCTGGGAGTGGCTTACGCTGTTTCCCACTAACCCCTTTTTGCCGGTCAGGCTACATTTTCTGGCCATTTGACTTCTCCTTCAATAGAATTCAAAAAATAGTTTGTGTCCGTGGATAAGTCAAGAGAGTAACTTGACAAAGCAAGCCAACCCCACCACCTTAAAAAATGTTGTAGACGCTTGCAGTACTGTTAAACGATCAATCTGTCTCATACCCGAATGATAATGAAAACATGGCTGCGCTTTGCGCTCGTTCTGACCGTGCTGATCGCGAGTCAGTTGCACGCTCGCGTGGATATTATCGGCGCCAGCACCCGTAGTAGTCGCATCGAATATCACCCTGATGGGATGCGCTCTGGTGAGGTGGGTGCAACACATCTAGTGGGAGTGCCACCTACTGGCGACGTATGGATCGAGAGCGTAGAGGCATTCGCCTCAGATGGGCGCGCTATTGCCATCGGCCAGTCGGACGATTGGGTTTCCATTGTGGGAGAGGGAATGGCCCGTCGCCAGCGGGTTGTAGAGCTGGCATTTGCGCCGCTGATCGACAGGGAAGAAGGCGTGTCAGCCGAGCGAGTCATCGTCGAATTGAGATATGAGGATGTTGCTCCCCGGGGACGCTGGATAGACGATCGCTTTCAAGGTGCGCACGCAGAGAGTTTTTACCGCCAGATTGTGAGTAACTATGAGCAGGCCTCTGAGTGGCGCGTGCCCCGACTTCGGCGCCCCTTGGCCAAGCCGGCCCAATTCGCGGGACGCTGGCTGCGCATTACCGTAGGCGAAAGCGGTATGTTCCGCGTAACGGGCGAAGATTTACAACAGGCGGGCGTCGCACTTGATGACGTCGATCCACAAACTCTGCGCCTCCTCTATGGAGGGGGAGAAGCCCTGCCCGAGAAGGGGATTCAACCGCCCAGTGCGTGGAAAGAGATGGGGCTTGTAGTCGAAGACGGTGGCGACGGTCGATTTGATCCGGCTGACTATGTGCTCTTCTACGGAGAGGCGGCTCAGCGCTGGGAATACGATGGGGAAGAGTCGGATTACGTTTGGAGAGGGAATCTCTATACGGATGATAACGCGTATTGGTTGGGCTTTGCCGGAGGCATACAGGGAAAGCGGCAAGCACAACGCAGTGGTGCGCTGTCTCGCACGGCTCCCCAAAAACCAGAGCACTATCGCGTATACATTCACAGCGAGGAAGAGCAGTTCATCCTGTACCAGACGTATGGTATAAAGTCGGGTTATACCTGGTACGGCGAAGACTTTCGCGGCAACGCGCGCAATTTTCGCGTGCTTGTAAACGATCCCGTGGATAGTCCGGTCGATATTCGCTTAGGGTTTATCGGGATCGGTGGTAACACCTCGCGATTCAATGTGCGATGGAATGGAGCGCGGGTCGGAAATATTTCCTTTGACAGTCCGAGGCCGGTCAAGCGCGCGTTGCAGAGCGAAGAGGGCCCCGTCGAGGGACTCAACGAACTGGGTCTCTTTCATTCCGGGGACCCGGCTCGGTTCGATTGGTATGAGTTGGAGTACGATCGCAGCTATACCGCTGAGCGAAACCGGTTATCCTTTCTCTCCCCTGTAGTAAACGAGGCGGCCCAGTACGAGTTAACGGGATTCACCGAAGAAGTACCTCGTATTTTCGAAGTCTCGGATACGCTCGTTGAAATCGAAGAATTCCTATATGAAACGGACGGCGGGCGCGTTGTATTTCAAGACGATCCCCTCGCGGTGCCGGGCCGCTACGAGATTGGAGGCGCTTCTTCATGGCTGAGGCCCAAGCGAATTATCGAGGATCGCTTAAGCTCGTTGGTATCGGGGAATAATGCGGCGGATTACGTAATCATCTACCACGGTGATTTCGAAGATGCTGCAACGCGGTTGGCCGCCTGGCGCACCGCGGACGATCGATGGGGTCCACCGCCTAGGGTGCTTTCGGTTGATGTGCAAGATATATACGATGAGTTTTCTGGAGGTATGTTAGATCCGGCAGCGCTGCGCAATTTTTTGGGGTATGCCGAGTCCAACTGGCAGCGTCCTCCCATGTTTGTCCTGCTGCTGGGCGACGGCTCATACGATTACAAAAACAATTCGAAAACGAGCACTGGGAATTGGATCCCTCCCTATCAAGACGGCGACAGCACGTACGATGAATGGTATACGTACTTGCTGGGAGATGATGAACTGCCGGACATGGCCATCGGGCGCATTCCAGTCCAGTCCGCCACAGAAGCCAATAACATCATCGACAAAATCGTCGCGTACGATAGCGAGCCTGAGCCCGGGCTTTGGCAGAGTCGCGTTCTCCTCGTGGCAGATGATATTGTCAATCCAGACCGTCCTTTGGATGCGGAGACCTTCTTTCTGACTGACAGCGAATATATGGCTCGCAGCACGTTTCCCAAGGGAATAAACATAGACAAGCTGTACTTGGGGCAGTTTCCTTTTGAAGGTCGTAACAAGCCACGTGCGCGCGATGAATTTATCCGTCGCTACAATGAGGGCGCCTTGATTTTGACGTACATTGGACACGGTAATCCAGACGTATTGGCGCACGAGCAGATGTTCCGGGTCTCGCGCGATCTGGGTGAAATTGCAAATGGGAGTAGGCTTCCGTTTTTCTACACCGCAGCCAGCCAAGTGGGCGTATTTGATGATCCGGTAAAAACCTCTATGCCAGAAGAGTTGCTAAAGCTATCTGATGGGGGCGTTATCGGTATGATTTCGGCTACGCGTGTGGGTTTTCACTTGAGTAATATTCTGCTATCGGCCGCATTCCATCGGCAAATGTATCGCAGCGGTCGCGAAGGCGTACCGGTGGGTTTGGCACTTATGGAGGCAAAGCAGATCGCCCGCCAGGATTTAAACGACGGTGATATGGTTGGGATACGAAACATGCGGCGCTACTCACTCTTTGGCGATCCCTTGCAGCGGCTGGCCCTACCGCGCTATCAGGTTGAACTTGAACTTGATAAACCGATGAGCGCGCTTGGCGTGGTTGAGGTTAGTGGAGCGGTGCTGGATGAAAACGGCGAACTTGCCGAAGAGTATAACGGGCACGCGTGGTTACAGGCTTTTGACTCTGGAGAAGTCAGTTTATTGGATGGACTGCGCTACCGGCAGGTAGGGGCCTACATATTTCGCGGTAAATACGAAGTGATAAAAGGCCGTTTCAGCGGTCAATTTAGAGTACCCAAGGATATAAGCTACGGGGGCGTTGAGGGACGTATCAGTGCCTATGCCTGGAGTGACGAAGCCCCTACGGCGTACGGTGCGTTGGAAGACCTACTCATTGCCGGCACGGCTTCTGACGTTGAGTCCGATACAGAAGGACCGCGGATTCGCATCGGATTCGAGGGTTTTGAGGAGTTCAGCAGCGGAGACCGCATCGTCGGTCAGCCAGCGTTGAGGATCGTGATTTCGGATCCTAGCGGCATCAATATAACAGGTGAGACGGGACACGATATTGAATTGTCCATTGACGATGATACCTATACGCTAACGGACCTGTTTAACGTGCTCGACGGAGATTATCGCGAAGGGGTTGTGACGTTTTCTCCACCCGCGTTGGAACCCGGTGAG
>CALDFW010000062.1 GCA_937942165.1 uncultured bacterium
ATAGCATTGAGCGAAAGGTTTATCGCAATACGCGTCAGGTACGTCCCAACGGCTGAATCACCGCGGAACCTGTCCAATGACTCGTAAAAGCGGATAAACACTTCCTGCCCCACGTCTTCGGCCTCAGCACCGGCGCCGAGCATACCTACTACGGTAGCCGCAACCTGTCCCTCATAACGTTCCACCAATTGGCGAAAGGCATGACCATCGCCCGTCTTGGCACGCGCGATCCACTCCATATCGGTGGACAATGACTCACCCATACCTATTGGACAACCCATCGTCCGTTTTCATTCCTTCGCTCTGCGCTCATCACAGCGTTCTACCTATTGCAGCGAATCGCCTCTCCCAACTCGGCGGGCATACACTCCAAAATAGACGGGGACATACGACACAGACAGTCTTATTTTAGAGAGGCGACCGCTATACGCTTCACCACTTCGCAAAAGAGGTGGCTAAATCCGATCTCTACGGGCGAGACGAGACGGCTCAGCGCGTAGAGAATATACTGGCCGGCGTTGTTATTAGCGGTGTTTTTCGTACTTTCTGTGCGTCATCTTAACCTGTGAAAAAAACACGTCGATGCAGATTCTCACCCTCGGCTTAAACCACCATACGGCGCCGGTAGAAATACGCGAACGGCTCGCATTCCCCGAGAACGACCAGCCACAGGCGCTGACGCGCCTGCTGGAGGAGTACGGCCTCAGCGAAGCGGCTATCCTTTCGACGTGTAATCGCTCAGAGCTATATGTCGCAGTCGACGGCGAACGTGGACTGGACGGTGCGCAGCGCTTCCTTGCGGACACTCGGGCCGTTGACGTGCAGCAGCTACAGTCGCACTTCTACACCCTGCGCGGCGAAGACGCCGCCACGCATCTATTCCGCGTGGCCTGCGGCGTCGACTCGCTCGTTTTGGGCGAGTCACAGATACTCAAACAGGTGCGCACAGCGCTCGACACGGCGCAGCAGCACGGTTCGGCGCGCCTCTTGCTCAACGAACTATTCCAGCGCTCACTGCGCACCGGTAAGCGGGCGCGCAGTGAAACAGACATCGGCCGAGGACACCTCTCTATCAGCACGGCAGCCGTGGAACTGGCGGGTCAGGTATTTGACGATTTGGAGGCCTGCCACGCCATGCTGCTGGGCGCTGGTGAAATGGGCGAATTGACGGCGCAATACCTGGTCGACGCCGACGTAGCGTCCCTGCGCGTGGCCAACCGAACGCTGGCCCGTGCACAAGAGCTTGCAGCGCGTTTTTCGGGTCAGGCAGTCGACTTTAACGATCTGGCTAACCAGCTAGCAGAAACCGACATCGTCCTCTCATCGACATCGGCTCCCGGGTTTGTAGTAACCCCGCAAATGCTGGGCCAAGCCATGCAACAGCGCCGCGGTCGGCCCATCTTTCTCATAGACATCGCCGTCCCGCGCGACATCGACCCAGCCGTGCGAGAAATTGACAACGTCTTTCTTTTTGACATTGATGATCTACAGCAGGTCGTGGCCAGTAACAAGCAGGAGCGCGAGCGCGAGATTGCCAAAGTCCAGCTTATTATCGAAGACGAATTGCGCGATTTTCTACACTGGTTTAATGCGCTGGGAGCGGGGCCCCTGATTCGCGACTTGCGTCAGCGCGCAGCCGATTTACAGCACGTCGAGCTGCAGCGATGGAATGCCAAATTAGAGCGCCTATCCGAAGAGGACCGCAAGCTGGTCGAAGGTATTTTGCGCGGCTACGCCAATAAACTCCTGCACGAACCCTTGGTGCAGGTACGTCAATTTGCCAACGATGACGACAGCTATATTCGCCTCGACACCGTGCGACGCCTCTTCGACCTAAACAATGGAGCCAACGGCTCAACCGAGGGAGACTAAACGTCGTGACTACGGCATGTGTCCTAACTCTAGGCCTCTCGCTCGTTCTCTACCTAGCGGCCACGCTCTTGTTTCAGGGTTCCTTCCTGCTGCGTAAAACGGGATGGGAATCACTGGGACGTCGCGCGCTTCTGGTCGGCGTCTCAGTGCACGTATTTGGCATGGTGCTACACGCCACCCTATCCGGTCAATCACCCTTTTCTAGCCTGCTGGTCATTATCTCTTGGCTGATCATAGCGCTGCTTGGTGGGGCGCTGCTAGCGGAACACTATACGCGCGTGCGCTATCTGAGCCTCTTGGCGGCTCCGCTGGCCTTTCTCGCCCTCCTCTACCCAATGCTCATGCCGGTAGAACTGGCCAATAGAGACCATGTGCTGGTCCAGTATCCCTGGCTCGGCGTGCACGTCGTGCTCTCTCTGTTGGGATATGTCGGCTTCGCGCTCGCGTTTTGCACGGCCGCGGCCTATTTGCTGCAGCAGCGCGCGCTCAAGCGCGGCCGTCTCAACCACTATCTGCCCGCACTAGACACCTCGGCAACTGCGACCTTTCGCTTTGCCGGGATCGGATTCTCTATTTTCACATTGGGCTTGGGGATGGGTATTATCTGGATGTTTGGCGCACCCGGTGCGCACCTGCAGGGACCCGACACCAAGATATGGATGGCGATCCCCCCGTGGGCTATCTTCGCCTACTACCTATACGCGCGCGGCATCCATCGACAGCAGAGCAGTCGCCTCAAGTGGGTTGTAATCGTCGGCTTTATTCTCGTCCTCGCCAACCTCTTTGGCGTGCGCCATAACTTTGGCGAGCAAACACCCAATACGCAGAGCCAAACCGCCTGGAGCGTGCTCCACCTCACTTAGAACGCGTGCGCTGGCCATCCTTCTCTTGCACTGCGTCATGTCGCATCAATATGATGCACTGTTGCAGCTTCTCCGTTACAATTCAAGTCACCAAACCGACCCCAAAAAACTAAGTGTTTGTTTTATATAAACCTGTGCGACCCAACGTCACGCCATACGCGCTGGCACAGATCTTGCCATAATGTATGCGTCTAAAGCCCTCTACTCTACTCAGCTAGGAGCACACATCGTGAAACGCGAACGTTGGATTCGCCTAATTGCCGGCACATTCGTCATGACGAGCCTGGCACTAGGCCATTTGGTCAATCCCTATTTCTATCTCTTTACCGCCTTTGTAGGTCTCAACCTTTTCCAATCGTCGCTTACAGAGTGGTGTCTGATGGAAGACATTCTACGCAAGATGGGCATTGAAAGTTAAGTGAATTGTATATGAATGAAGTGATCGAACTCGCACTGTTCTCGGGCGCGTATTTCGCGTTACAGCGCTACCTTCTTCCCCGCTTAGGCGTGCCAACCTGAATAGCGCTCACACTTCCGGAGGAAGAAGAAAAAAAGACTACCAACCGACACGCCAATACGACTAGGTAGTACGCCAGCAGCAGAGCATCAGCCAGACTAGTAGGGCCGCGCTAAAAAGGGAATCTCCATTTCAGCCGCGGTCAGTCCACCGTGTGAACCGTAGTGCCGCTGTTCAAACTTACCGCGCTCGTACCACCACACAGACTGTCCGGCGTGCGGCAGGATAACCAAATCGCCGATGTGCGCGTCAAATGCCTCGCTGGGTGGGCCCGGTCCAAAGAGTCCACGCTCTACTAGGTCCGTGCAGCGCAGCACGGAGGCCCGACCGCGCAGGCGCATTTCGAGAAACGCCTGTGCCTCTTCGATGAGCCCATCATTGATATAGAGAAACAAATCGCGGCACGAGCCGGCCGGAACCAAGAGATCTCCGTACTCGCTGCGCCGCAGGAAACGCTCTATCCCATCAAATTCAGGCTCTATGTTGAGATAGATCGTCGTTTTGGGGTCGATCTCAGCCATGCCGTGGTCGGCCACCATTAGCAGGAGCGTATCGCCGTCTAGCCCCTCGCCGAGGATCTGTTCAGCCGTGGCCAAAAAAGCATCTACTTCAGCGTTGATATGAGCCGAGTCGGGGCCGTGCACGTGCCCGACCTGGTCTATGCCATCGAAATAGAAAAAGAAGTACGATGGATCCGTCTCTTCGCTCAGACGCTTTTTCAGAGAGGTGAGTCCCTCGGCTAGCGTGCGGTAGGGAACGACGTCTGCTCCGTCGTACGTTAAGCGCGCATAGGGCGACACCAGATGTAGCGCAGGTTGAAACGCACAGGAGCGAATCCCCATTTCCTCCAGATCGCGATAGACCGTTTGCGTCGGCAAGATTTCTTCTGGCTCTACGTCCTCGAGCGCATTGCGCATCTTGCTGCCGGCAGGAGAGAATAGGAGCGGCACGACGATCTGGTCTATCAGCGGCTCATAGTATTGCCATTCGTATATACCGCTCTCAACGGGCGGCATACCGGTGTGAATACAGGTTACATGCGCGGCCGTTGTGGAGGGAAACTGCGCGGTCATCTTTTCGGCGACGCCCCCTTCGACAAAGCGACGCAAAAAGGGATCCGACCGTAGCCGAGGCTGACAAAAACGCCAGCCAAACGCATCGATAAAAAAGAGGGCCACCTTTTTCCAACGCCGATCCACGGGCCCGATAAGCTCAGACGAAAGTCCCGAGTGCCCTTGGCCCGTCAGTGCATAGCGCACCATCTGCGGCAGATCGGCAAATGAACGTCCACCGTACTCCGGCAGCACTACCTCTGTGTCAAACACATCCATTCTCCGGTAAAACAGCGCCGATCCGATGCGCGGTGCATCGACCTGGTCAGCGCTCACTCTTGCTAATAAACGATGGAAACTATCCCGGCGCGAGCCCGCCTTCCCACGCCCGCTTCCACTCTGACACGATACAAGTACGTGCCGGGCGGCACGCGTCTCCCCCACGCATCTCGTCCATCCCAAATGCGGATATGCCGCCCGCTCAGCTCCTCAGCGGTCTGTCCCGAGCGTATGCGTCGACCGTCTAGGCTGAATATCTCAAACGCCACGGGTGCCGGACGCGTCAGCTTTAAAACATCGTACGAAACGAGCAGATAGTCGTTAACGCCGTCTCCGTTGGGCGTTAACAGGGACGTCGTTCCGACGAGCGGACCGACGAGGAAGGGGTCTGCTTCGCGCAAACGCACGGCCAAACTCCCCCCTAGACTCAGTGGATCAACGTCGCCCTCGCGGGCGAACTGGTACACCGTATCGACCTGCGCGCTTTCCACATCCCTGCGCCGGTCGAGCACGCGCACTTGGAACGGAGTGCCGTCAATAAAAACAGCCGCCCGAAAAAAGAGCTGCACAAAGCTGCCGTCCTGCACTACGCGTTCCCACAGATTCACATCAAAGCCGCCCTCGCGCTCTAGGTCTGCAGTAAAAACGACCGTTTGATCATCGACGCGTACGCTGTCGACGGCAAAGAGCTGAGCCGGTGTTTGCACGCTGAGAAATCGAAAACCCGTCGAAGCGACGTCCTCACGCCGCATTTGCAGCGAGAGCACAAACGGCGTCTCGACGCCAGCGTCTACCTGCAGCGGACTAATCTCGGCCCGCAGTTGGTCGGCAAGGGGACGCGTTGAATATTCGAAGATGAGTCGCTCCAATTTTGCACCGGGTTCGAGCAGACGCACGCGAAACTGTATGTAGCGATTGGGGCTGGGCGAACGGATAAGATCGCCGTCCACCGTCTCCCACGCGCTCCACTCGGGATTTGGTAAGACGGGACCCTGTTCGAGCGCTCCGAGAATGCCATCAACGCCGTCTATGCCCTCCCATACATCGCGAGATTCACGCCGCAGACGCTCGCCTGACTGCACGTAGTAGTGCAGCGGCTCTTCGTCCGGTCCCGTGCGCGTTTGCAGCACGACGGGAAGATCCTCTAAGCCCACTGCACCTTCGTGGCGCACTACGCCCCATACCGGCGTACCGCTACTGGCCAACAGCGGCTGAGATACAAATTCGCCCGTCGGCACCGTGCCGTCTGCATACACTTCGACCTCGGCAATTTCCCAGGGCAGCCCGTTCAGCGGCGCAAAGCGCAGATAGCGCGCCCGACGCGTGCCCGTTACCTGGCGCGTGCCGGGCCAGTCTATGACGGCTCTATTATTGGGACGCGTGCGCGAATAGCGAATCAGCTGCGAAAAGTCTTGGTCTGTAATGACGCGTAAAAAACTCAACGCCGTCTGTCGCTGGCCTAGCCCCAGCTCAAAGGACTGGGGAAACGAATCGACGTTATCGCTGTCCAAGCGCGGAAATATACGCACGCGATTGATGCCGAATACGCCCCCCAAGTCGATAAAGACTTCAACCTCGCGCTCCACGCCCTCCTCGTCCGGATTGAATGCCGTCGCCACGTCGCCATCAATCAGCGCCCGAGCCGCGTCTGAGTTCAGTATGGTAAAGGTGTCCGTAAACTCGTCGGGAGCCGTCTGGAGGGGGCGAACACCGCCTAAATAAGCGCCTCCGCCGCGCTGCACGGCCCGATCGGCGATATTGCGGTCTACCGGCGCCGACCACGTCCAGATAGAATCGGAATCTATCTGCACAAATGCGCTGGAATCGACAGCGGTATCCCATGGTATACCCGCACTCCCAACGACAAGGCGCAGCTGGGATTCCCCCCGAGACGGCATGCAGCACAGCAGCAGACCCATACACAGTGCAATCCGAGTGCTCATAGGGCCACCCGCACCTTGGCTTCTTCCAGCGCTTCTAACAGCGCTTCGAGGCCGTCCTCATCGAGCGGATTGTCGCGCAAGTCCACCGTGACGAGCGCTTGCAGCTCGAGTAACACTTCGATGCGACGCACCTGATTTGCATTGACACGCAGACGAATAAGGCGATTCAAACCGCGCAGCGGCGTGAGATCTTCCACCTCGTTAAAATCTAGAAAGAGCAGCTCAAGCGAGCGCAAACTTGAAAAGGCCGATATATCGCGGATACCGTTGCGCGACAGCTCTAGGGCAGTCAAACTGTTCAGACCGGCCAGAGGCGAAACGTCTACAAGCTGATTCCGCGAAATATCCAACGTCTCCAAACGGGACAGACCGGCCAAGGGCGAAACGTCTTCTATCAGGTTGTTGGCCATGTCCAGCAGGCGCAGGCGGCGCATGCTCGCCAGCGAAGAAATATCGACGATTTGGTTGCCGTTGAGGGTCAGGGTCGTTAGGCGCGTCAGGCGACGCAGTGCAGAGATGTCGCTAACCTCGTTGCTAAACAGGCGAAGCGTTTCCAGCAGCACCATATTCCGCAGCGGCTCGACGTCGACAATGCTGTTGTTGACCAGCGCCAAATTGCGCAGGTTCGTCAAACCTGCAAGCGGAGAAATATCGCGCACGGCCGTATTGTTGATCTCCAGACTTGTCAGCTTTTTCAGTTCGGCCAGCGGCAGTATAGAGGTGATACCATCGTCTGCCGAGGAAGCCGTTCCGCGTATGCTGAGCCGCTCGAGATTGCTGAGCTGCTCTAGTCCGGCAAGCGAAGCAGTGCGACCGGGCACGTTGAGCAACGTGATGGACCGCAGGTCGCCGAGCGTGAGATCGGCTGTCGGCTTATCCACAGAGCGACGCACTGCGTCTTCAAGTCGCGGATCCTCAAAGACAATCGCCGGCTCGTAAAAACTCACCTGCAGGTCGCGCTGGCGCAGGGACAGAACGTCTTCGCTGAGCAGTGGGTTACCCGATAGCTCTACGCTGCGCAGTCGCCGCAGCAGTGCGAGAACGCCGATATCGCGAATGCGGTTATTATCTACCGTCAGCACCTCTAATCGCGTCAGCGTGCGCAGCGGACCGATATCGATCACTTTGTTATCGTCGAGGTTTAGATGCGTGAGCTGACGCAGGGGCGCGAGTGACGAAATATCGCTAACGGCATTACCCGAAAGATCGAGCACCTGCAGGCGACTGAGGGCAGACAGTGGACCAATATCACTCAGCGCGTTGTCCGAAAGATAGAGTGAGACCAATCCGCTCAGGGCCTCAATACCCTGCAGTGAAACCACGCCTTCCGACCCGGCCTGTAAGGCGCTCAGCGCTGCGAGCTCATCTGTTCCCAGCGTCCCGGTCGGCTTTTCGAGCGCGCGACGCACCGCCCGCTCCAATCCCTCGTCGCCGAAGTGGGTATGCTCGTAAATCACGTCCTCAGTGATGGAATCTTGGCCGACGGACACTTCGCGCTCCGAACAGGCAGCTAAGGCCGTACACGCTAGCACGATCCTCACCAACCACGGCCTTATCACTAGCGCTCGACTCCTGCGTAGACCGTGAGAAAACCGCGCGTTCGCGTCCGAGTTCCCTCCACTTCAAAGTATCGCCGCGTCATGTCAAAGCCCAGCACGGTCGTAAGGCGATACCCCTGATAGTCGGAGATATTAGTCAGCTGCCCAACGAGTGTCGTCTCATGAAAGGAGTCTTCATACCCCGGTGGCGTAGGATCGCGTAGCTGGCTAAACCTGTGGTGCTCAACGCCGCCTTCTATATAGGAGCTCAGGAAAACCGGCAAGCGCGACATGAGAATAAAGATCTCGCTGAGCTCTAGACGGCGCGGCGTGCGACGATCGATGGGTGATTCGCGGCGAAATTCACTCTTCCAGGCGGGAATAAGCGTCAGGCGTCCTAGCTGAACGCGGTATTCCGCCTTGTTGACAATCCCGAAAAAGTATCCCTCTCTACGCTGACCGCGAAGACGTAATTGGACGGATTCATCGCGCTGATGATACCACTGCCATTTAGCGATATTTCTTAGCTTTAGCGCGGAAAACCTCGTTAGGTTAAGACCTAACCACGTCGTGCTAACCACCGCGTTGCGCGCCGGCAGCGGATCGCGCCGCGGCAGCAGTTCACCGCGCGAGTTGGGCAGTTGCACCCACTGCAGTAAGTCGTCTTCAATATCGTCTTTAACCCGACGAACATCGCCAAAAAATCGCAGGCGAGCCCAGCTAAACGCGTGATCGGCCGTCAGGATCGCATAGTCGGCTTTGCTGCGCCCGTCGTCGGCTATTTCACGCAGATGCTGGCGGCCCACCGTCAAACGAACGTCGGGCCATAAGAAAACGCCCCCGTACACGTTGTAGCCCCGACGGTCGCGGCGGTAGGGAAAATCGGCCTCTTCGTCGTTTTCAAAGCGATCTACCGTGCCGTTGTGATTCATGTCGATGCCGTATAAATACTCCGGTCGATCGGTGTGAAAGCGCAGGAAGGGCTCCTCATAGTCGGGAACGCGATTTGGACTGGCGGGACTGTCGTTTTGGTTAAAATCAGAGACGAAGTCGTTGTTCTCGTCCCAGCCGGGAAATACGGATACGTCGCCCGAAGTGAAGCCGCTGCGCTCCCAGTCTGGAAAGCGATCCTGATCGTCGTTATCGTCGACAAACTCGAAGTAGCGGAAGTCCGATCCATAGTCCACCACGCCGTTCTGATCGACCACGTGCAGCCCGGTTCGATAGTTGGCACCCATGCGAAACGCCTCTAAGAAGCCAAAATAGGGGTAGCTCTGCTTGGAGACGTTGAGCATCCAAGCCAGTGCCTCATCGCCGCCGACGTGATGCTTCTGCAGAGCCGGATTGGGATATTGCCTGTACTGGTTATTAACGTTGATCTCCAAATACGCATCTAAACCTTCAAGGTCGGTCATTTCCACCGTAAAACCGGCCACTTGATTCGCCGTCGGCAGGCCGTAGTCTATAGAGAGCACGCGCTGGTTGGACGAATCCTTTACGTTGCCCGGCGCTCGCGCTGCGGTCAGGAAGACGACTTTACCCTGAAAGTTGTTTTGCCGATCAGAAGCCATTTCTACCAAGTAGTCGTTGGCCAAGACCAATTCAATTTGCACGCGCTGAATTTTGCCCGGATCGGGCCCCGTATAGGAGCGATCCTGCAAATCGTAGCGCAGCGAGATAGACTCGCTGCCGTCGGCCGACAGATAGCCACGTCGCTGGAAGCCGCCCTCTATGAGCGGGCGAAAGCCAATCTCGGAGCCGCGCGTCTGTTGGCCTTCCGTATCCCAAATAACGATGTCGTGCGCAAAGAGCGCGCCGCCGGCCTCGCCGTCTTCGGGCGAATCGTCGCGAATTACGACCTCTATCAGCGTCACCTGTCCTACGTTTTGCTCACCCGTCAAATTACCCTTCAGCACGTTGCCATTAAACACTTCTGTCTGCGTCTGTGCGTGGTGTGCGTTGACAAACGTTCCGCCCACTTTTACAAAGTCGCCCACCTGCATTTCTACGCGTCCGCCGAGCAGACTGGTGTTGTTAGAGGTCTCCGACCCACCGGTATTGCTTATGCGCGACAGGAGCATCGTGGCCGCGTACTTATCGGATTGGAAGTCCCACTGAATGCCGTTAAAACGAGGCTTTGAAAAGGTCATCGGCGTCAGCGTAGTGCGCAGTTCGTTGCCGATCGTGATCGCATAGTGAAGCTGCCCCTTGTGATCAGAGGCAATGAGCAGATTGGAAAACCAACCACCAAACCGGCCATCTTTTCTCAGCAGGGACCCAAAGGGCTGTGGGTTTTGCTGCCGCCAGTCAAATACCAGCCAGCCGCGCGTCAGCAAGTTTCCATACACGTCGTATATGTAATTGCCCTCTAGCGTCGTAGAGACGTAGCGCTGGTAGTTTTCACGCGCGTAGTTGGAATATTCCCACTGGCGCCAGTTAAACTCGTTATACAGCTCCTGCGGCACGTACCACTTGCGCACGCTCGGATCCAACGCATCAAAGAGCACGCCGGGGCCCGTGGGCTCCCACGACACCTTACCGCCGCGCTTTACGTTGCCCAGACGCGCTCCATAGTCCTGAGCACCGAGGGCAGAAGCCGCCAGTACAAGCGCCAATGAGAGGCAGCGTATCATTATCTTATATCGTTGCAAAGTCGATCCCCATAGCACCCTTGGACGGCTCACCTTTTGACGCGCTTTTATCCGAACGCGCAATCGCAGGTATGGTTCTACCGTTAGAAGTATAGGCCGTGCCAGTACCATCCCGTCGCAGCTTCCTTTCGCGCATAGTACCTCCTCGCCCCGTGCGCTCTCTGATAGGCACACAGGCCGCTCCAGTGGCTCAGTAGACAATACCCAACGTGCCCATGTGTTTTTCCTCAAATGCATTGGCGCGCACGCGCAGCACCCAGACGTAGGTGCCCGGCAGCAGCGGCACGCCATCAAACGATCCGTCCCATGCCAGTTGGACGGGACCGATACCGCGCTCTTCGTCTATGAGCGCACCCAGTCGACGTCCGGCCAGATCGTAGATCTCTAGCTGAACGGGGGCTGGACGCGTGAGCTGTAGTATGTTGAAGAAGACATCCCAAACGTCGTTGACGCCATCGCCGTTGGGCGTAAAGAGACGCAAGGGCATGGCGATCTCACCGACGAGCTTGCCAATCTGCGGCTTTGGTATGGCCACGGAAAGATCGGATAACTCGGCAATATCGGCCGGTTCAAACTGCACGGCATCGCCCGGCGTGAAGGCCTGCGGCACCTCCGGAGCACGACTGTTATACGCACGGCCAGAAAACGTAGTGCCAAACCGAAAAATCGGTAGGTCAAACGTCAGTTCGAGCAACGCTCCTTCCTCGCGCACCTGTGCAAAGCTGATGCCGAAGCCGTCGTCTCTGATGAAATCAACGTTAAAATCAAACGGTTCGCCGTTGAGTTTAACTTCGCGCACAGCCGATATGGCAACGCCCGTGTCTACCGCAATCCGATCAAATCCGCGCACGGCTCCACCCTCTTCAAAAAGGCGCACCGCATAGCGAAAAGAAGCCGCCTCTTCCGCCTCGGCTAGACGCGGGAAAACCTCGGCGACGAGGCGACCAGCAATGGGCGGCTGTATGTAGGAAAAGCTCATTTCGTCGACCCGCCGTGCCGCGTATAAATCGCCGCGAAACTGGAGCTGAAACTGCACGTAGCGCCGCGGGTTGGGCGCGGCAATCAGCTCTCCGTTGATGGCCGCAAACCACGGACTCCAATGCTGAACATCCTCAACAATGCCACCGCGCGACGTCGGCAGCAGTTCGACGTATTCCTGCCGAGTCACCTCTACATACGCATTATCGGCTGGCGTATCCCCCGGTATAAACTCGCGAAACACCAGAGGCGTATCGTCTAATCCCGTTCGCACGCGCACCGAGAGCGCGGAAAACTCGGGCGTCCCTATAGCTTCTTCTATCCAATCAACTACGCCGATGGCCGCGCGGTCTCCCATATCAATGATATCCGTATAGTAGATTCCCTCGCGCAGGAAACCCGTGCCGTATACCTCGACCTCGTCAATCTCAAAGGGCTGGTCGGCAAGCGACTTGATCTTTACATACCGCGCATACTGGGGAGGCACTTCGACATCGACGATAGGCTCTTCGTTTTCGGTGTCGCGCGCCACCAGCACATCTGGCGTAGTAAAGCTGTCGAGATCCTCATTGATCCACACCTCGTAGCCGCGTAGAAAATCGTTGTGAAAGGGAGCAGAAGGCGTCTCTACTACCGTGTTGCGCGGATAAAAACGCACCCTAGATACACCGACGGGGGAACCAAAATCCAGAATCAACCAGATACCTCGCGTCGTAACGCGGGGTTCAAAAAGAGTCGGCTTGCGTTCAAAGGCGAGCTCGTGATCGCCGTTTACCACCCCCTCGAGCTGCGACGGGGGAATCCGTCCAGACGTCGGAGCCATTACCTTACCGCTGACAAGGACGCGCGAAGCGATATTATCACGCTCATCAAATCGCAGAGGAACGATCCAACCGGGACTGTAGGCGTAGTCAATACTTCCATCGGGCGAATTAGTCCGCTGCACCTCACCGCTAAAGGCGTTCAGCACAAACGTGGGATCCGTGCCCACTCCACCGCTGCGCCAAGAGCGCGTCGGCCCACCGAGCACAAACGTCTGAGCAGGCTGCGCCCATACACTCAACCCACCCTCCAAGAGCAATATCCAAGCTGCGATAAGCAGAGCGTTCATCGATTCAACCCCGCTGTCACCGTCATAAAAACCGTGCTCGCATCTTGACTACCGGCGCCCTTAAAATTGCGCCGCTGCAGCTGCCCACCCGTGCGCGTAACGATTTGATAGCCCTGATAGGCAGTCTGGTTGCGCAGCTGCACCACGCCCGTCCACGACGTTGCGCCCCGCTCTGCACCCGCGCGCATTCCCTGCAACAGCCACAGCCGCCCGGCCTCTATACCCACCTGCAGTTCGGTGCTAAAGAGCTGACGTCCATATTTGGGGAAGTAGCTCACACCGACGCTTTCGGCCATCAGCGGCTGCGTCCACATCAGTATCGCCCATTGCTCAATGCTTTCCGAAATGGGCACGCGCGTGCTAAAAGGTCGTTCGCGCCGATATTCACTCTTCCACCTCGGCTCTAGCACGCCTAAACCAATGGGAATACTCCACTCTGCTTTGTTAATCACGCCGAGAAAGGAACTCGTTTTTCGCCCTTCGCGCTGGCGGGCCTCCTCAGCGGTTTCCAACTGCTGAGCCCAGTGCCACTTCACGCGGTGAAAGATACGCACCCCCGGACCTATGCGCTGTTCAACGTCGGCATACAGATCGTTTTTCCACGCATTTAAACCGGGCAGAACGTCTCGCACGTCGACCATGCGCCCCGGAGCGTCCAAAGGCTGCACCCACTGACGCAGATCGTCCGGTATGTCGTCTTTGACGCGCGCACCGTGGGCGGCCAAGCGCAGGCGGCCTCCGCGCCCGAGCGAGCGCACCCACGTCGCCAAGTAATAGTGGGAACGCGTGTGCCCATCACCGGACAGCAGGCGCATATTCTGGCGTCCCCAAACGCCCTTCAGTCCCGGTATAACTTCGACCTGTATAAAGGCGTTGTACCCGCTGTGATCTTTCTTGTAGGGATAGTCCGGCAGGATATCGTTTTCAAAGCGATCAATCGTGCCATTGTGGTTCATATCTAAGCCAAAGAGAAACTCAGGGCGATCGGAGCGATAGCGTAGAAAGGGTTCTTCGTAGTCCGGTAGCAGGTTGCCGTTTTCATTGTGATCGTTGAGAAAATCCCCATTTTCATCTAAGCCAGGCCAGGCAATTTCGCGTCGATCCGATCGAATCGTACCCGCTCGCTGAGCCGCATCACTGCCCCAGTTGACAAAGAATGGGCGCTGCCATTCGGTCAACCCATTGAGATCATCGTCATCATCGACAAACTCATACACTTGAGGAATTGGGTTTTTGTAGCTAATGCGTCCACTCTGATTGCTGATCCAGTAGCTGGTACTGTAGTCGTCTTCCATGGAGAACAGCTCGGCAAACAGGGTCCAGGGACCGCGCCGATACTGCGCATCTAAATATGATGCAACGGCCAAGTCCGCGCGTTCGTAGTGCCCGTTGATAGCGGGGTTGGGATAGCGAAAAAAGCGTCGATTCAGCACCCATTCGCCCTGTAGCGACAGCCCTCCCCAGTCTACCACGTTCCAGTCGACGCCGATCAATTCACTGGCCGTGGGCAAACCGTAGTCGAGCCGCAAGACGCGCGTATTGCTGTTGTCCTGCACGTTGCCCGCCGAACGGGCGACGGGCAAAAAGACGATCTCGGCATTGCGCGTCTGTCCGTCGGTCTGTAGGTCAGAGGCCATGTCAATCCGATAGTCGTTGGCCACCGATAGCTCGACGGCAACCCGGCGCAGGTCGTCCGATTGTATATCGTCGAAATCTAAGCTCCCCAGATCGTATTCAAGCAGAATACTCGACTCATCGCGCGCAAAAAGTCGCCCGCCCTGCACGACGCCTCCCTCAACCGTGGGCAGGAAACCGATATCGCGCCCGCGGAGTTCCCGACCGCTGGTATCGACAAGAACAATATCAAATCCCGCCAGTGCGGCACCGACCGTCCCGCGACCTGGCGAATCGTCGCGCACGCGCACCCACAGCTTGTCGAGCGGTTGATTCTGACGCACTGTGAGAATGCCGTGCAGCGGGTTTCCCTCGTCAAACTCGACCTGCGTCAATACGTTGTGGGCGTTGACATAGGTCACGCCGAGCGTCGACTGAGCGCCCACCTGCATCTGCGCGTGCCCCGCCATAAGCGTGGTCGAGTTGGTCTGAGCTTCTTCGTCTGGATTGCTCGGGCGCGAGAGCAGAAGCGTGCTGCTGTAGCGCTCAGCCGCATAGTCTAAGCGCACGCCGTTAAAACGAGGCTTGTAAAACGTCAGCGGCGTAAAGCGCGTGAAAATTTCGTCGCCGATCATCAGGCGGTAGGCTCCAGTGCCACGCTCGTCCGACGCGATGACGAGCCGACTAAAAAAATCGCGATAGGCCGGACGCTGGTCACCCTGTAGACGCAGACTCGACAGACCGCCTAGGTTTTTGTCGACGACGCTGCCGCGCGGGCCGGGCTGCTCCTGCATCCAGCTGTAGACCAACCAGCCGCGCCCCAGCGGATTGCCGAAGGTGTCATACGCCTCTTCTCCCTCGAGCAAACGGCTCAAATACCTGGCATAGTCATCGCGCGCGTAGTTTGTCGACTCGGCGTACCAGGGACCCATATACGTCTCCGGCAGATGGCGTGGTGCATACCACTTGTGCAGGGAGGGCGAGACATACTCCATTTCGAAGGTCTCACCGTATGGGTTAATTGTCGCGGTGCCCCAGCGCTGTGGGTCGACCTCCCGACCCTGTCCCCACGCTGAGCCAAAGGCCGTCAATACTAGCGCAACCAGCGCGCTCAGACGCATCAATAGACTACGTGTACGAGGCGCATAACCTGCGTACCCTCCGCTGCGCTATCTGTGCTAAATCGCACCCGCACCGCATATATACCCGGAGGAACAAGGATCCCATCCTCGTTCCTACCGTCCCATAGGAAAGCGTGTTCACCGCTGGGACGAAGGCGCCGAGCGGACAGATCGCGCACTCTATGCCCCGACAGATCAAAAAGGCCTACGTCTACGCGCTTTTCCCCTTCGACGTGGTAGATGGACAGCTCAATGCGCGCGCGGTCGTTAATTCCGTCGCCGTTGGGTGTGAACGCACGGGGCTCCACGCTCACGTCGCGCAGCAGCTGAGTCTCTTCCAAGTCGGAGACAACGACGAGCGTTTGCGAGGAGACCAATGCGCTGGCATCTCCCCCGCTAACGCGCTGCACGCGACCGGGACGCGTCTGGCGCTCGAGCTCTGCGCTAAACACCGTGCTCTGCAAAAACACCTTGGTCTTAAATTTGAGCTCGTAGACCCCGTTGCCGCCCAGCACGGGGCGGGGAAAGCTCAGCACTACCGAGCCGTCTTCCTCAAGCGCATCTTCTAGCACGCCGGGCCACAGGGTCTGTCCTCCCCCTAAGCGCAGCACAGCATCTGTTCCAGAGCGCACGGAAATGAGCTCTATGGGCACGTCCGACGACGAGCGCAAACGCAGCAGATCAAAACCCGGATTGCCGAGCGCAAACTGCGGTCTCACATACAGGGTAAACTCGCGCTCCACGCCGGGCTCTACCTCCCATATCGGCCAAATTTCACCCATCACGTTGTCGACTAAAGGCGGCTCAAAGTTGAGCTGAAGCGAGCGAATGCGCGCGGCGCGTAGCGGTTCGCGCGAGACGAGGCGCACCTCTATCTGCGCATAGCCACGCGGACTCGGCGACTTAAAATCAATCCCAGAGCCCTCGTATATTTCGCTCCAATTGCTCCAATCGGGTCCAGCGCGCTCTTCGATCACTACGGGCGGACGTCGGCTCTCGGGCAGCAACTCCCAAAGCTCCCTAGATATTTCACGACCCGTCGTAGCAAAATAGTGGGGAATTTCCTCAATTTGTTCACCCGAACGCGTGCGCACTTCTATGCGCGTGCCGGGCGGCACGTCCGCATCCCATTCTACGGTGGTAAAAAGGCGTGGACGATTGAGGCGGATAAAGGGCGAGACCATCGCAACCTCAGAAACGTAGCCCTCGCCAAAAGCCTGCACTTCACTCAGCTCACCCCCCTCTTCACTCGTATTGCTGAATTCGAGACGGCGCAGCTCAATATAGCGCACTTCACGCGTGCTGAACGTCTCTTCTACGTGCTGATAGCCGCTCAGATTTTGGCGCTCGCCGAGCGAAGTCCAAACCTGTTCACCGTTGGCGCTGAATGCACCGTCAGAGATGCGAAGCTGGTAGGCAGGCGGCGGCCCCTCTGGCATCAGTAACTTGATGCGATTGAGCCAGTATTTTGCACCCAGATCCAGCACGAGTTGGTTCTCATCGGTGACCGGGTCGTACACGCGCATGGGAAAGGCAGAGCTGTAGAGTCCGTCGGTATAGATTCGAAAAAAGAGAAACTCAAAGCCGCTCTCACCTGCACCTAGCTCGCGCTCGCTCTGCGTGAGCTGCACGATATTCTCTCCCAGTGAATAGACTTCGACTTCGGCAAGACGTGGTCGCTCATATCGGTAGTAGCGCACGGCACCCCGCTCGTCTTCTGCAAGAGCCTTCCACGTATCTTCCCCAATGAGAATTTGGCGTCCCGCAGGCGTTACGCGAAAAAAGTCTATCGCGCCCCGATCTTCCTCGGGCAGTAGGTCATATTGGTCGCTCGACACCTCCGCTGCGCGCGGCCCGTCCGTGTCGAGGACGTCGATGCGCAGATACTGCATAACCTCGCCTACAATACCCTCGCCCACGGGGCGCTGCGGCACGATGTCAAACGCGTACTCGCGCCGGTCTTTATTAGGCTGCGTTTCCAAGCCGACGCGATAGAAACGACGGCGCTGCTCTTCGCCAAAGCGCTGCCCATCTGAAGCGACCACGCGAAATTTGAGAAATGGATCGCCCAGCTCTTTGTCTACAAAGCGCAGCACGACTCGATGGGCCACCACGGCGCGCCCCAGATCGACTTCGATAAACCAGTTATCGATGGCCGTATCGCGCTGCGGTTCCCAGTACGTTTGGCCGTCGCCGTCGAGCACGAGAGGGCCGTCGAGCACGTTGCTACCCGCTTCGTGGACGCCGCCCTGCAGCGTATCGTTTGAGACAAAGGGATTCACGTAGATAAAGCGCTCCGCGTCGAGCGACACGTTAATATCGCTGCGCAGGAAACGCGGTTCGACCGCACCGTCAAGGCCGATAACCTGCACGCCGGGCGGCGTATCCCACACCGACCAATCCTCAGCTCGATCGATGCGCACCTGATTTGGCAAGAGCCGATAGCCCAATGAATCCTGTGCGTGGAGTATGCCAGCAGAACACAGGACCGAAAGCAGCACCGCGAGTGAAGTAAAAGGGGGCAAGGAGTAATTAGACCTAATCTGAGTGAATGTGTTCCGAGTGTCGTCTCATATAGACGTTTTACTAAACAAAGTGGGCAACGCCCATTCCGCAATGCGGCGCACCCGCTAAGTAGGCTGGTACAGGCCGACCTATTGTCAAGCAAACAATTTGAACTTACTTATACCTGCAGCAAACCCCTGACAGCGCGCCTACCACATTCGAAATGACACACCGCGCTTTGTTCTACTGCAAAGGATTCATCCATGGAAGAGTACACGCACCGCGAACTGATGCCCCTCGGTCAAGACCAGACGCCCTATAGACTGCTCACTTCCGACTTTGTCTCAACCGTTGAATTTGAAGGGCAGACGATCGTCAAGGTTGCTCCCGAAGGGTTGACGATGCTGGCCGACCAAGCCATGCGCGATGCGTCACATCTGCTGCGCCCCGGACACCTGGAACAGGTCCGCGCAATTTTTGACGATCCCGAAGCTTCTGACAACGACCGCTTTGTCGCACTCGACATGCTGAAAAATGCCAATATTGCAGCCGGCGGCGTCCTGCCAATGTGCCAGGATACCGGTACGGCCATCGTCATGGGCAAAAAAGGCCACAGCGTGTGGACAGACGGCCGTGATGAAGCGGCCCTTTCAGCCGGCATCGCGCAGGCATATCTACAGACAAATCTGCGCTACAGCCAAATGGCCCCACTAACGATGTTTGAAGAGAAGAATACGCGCACTAACCTGCCTGCACAGATTGAAATTTTTGCCGAGCAGGGCGACGCGTACAAGCTCATGTTCATGGCCAAAGGCGGCGGATCGGCCAACAAGAGCTATCTCTTTCAAGAGACCCGTGCTCTGCTCAACCCAGAGCGCCTGCGCGATTTCATAGATGAGAAGCTGCGCATGATCGGCACGGCCGCCTGCCCACCCTATCACTTAGCGCTGGTCATTGGCGGCACCTCGGCCGAATACACCCTAAAGATGGCCAAGCTCGCCTCGACCCGCTATCTGGATACCCTCCCAACGCAGGGCAATGAATACGGCCAAGCGTTTCGCGACTTGGAAATGGAGGCGCAGGTCCTAAAGATGAGCCAAGAAATGGGAATTGGCGCCCAGTTTGGCGGCAAGTATTTTTGCCACGACGTGCGCGTTATTCGCCTACCCCGCCACGGGGCGTCCTGTCCAGTCGGCCTGGCGGTATCCTGCTCGGCCGATCGCCAGATACTCTCCAAGATCACGGCCGAGGGCATCTTTCTGGAACAGCTCGAAACCGAACCGGCTAAATATCTGCCCGAGATAGACGGGGCCGAGCTCGGCGGTGAAGTAGTCAAAATCGACCTGAATCGCTCTATGGATGAGATTCGCAGGGAGCTGTCCAAACACCCCGTCAGCACGCGGCTCTCTCTGAGCGGGCCAATTATTGTCGCGCGCGATATCGCCCATGCCAAGCTCAAAGAGCGCATTGATGCCGGGGAAGGACTTCCCCAGTATTTCAAGGACCAATGCGTATACTACGCAGGACCGGCCAAAACGCCCGAGGGCTACGTATCCGGGTCGTTTGGGCCGACGACAGCCGGTCGCATGGATAGCTACGTAGAAGAGTTTCAGGCCAACGGCGGCAGTATGATCATGTTAGCCAAAGGCAACCGCTCGCGTCAGGTCACCAAGGCCTGCAAAGAACACGGTGGCTTCTATCTCGGCTCGATCGGTGGACCGGCAGCGCGGCTGGCGCAGGACTGCATACGCAAAGTCGAAGTCCGCGAATACGAAGAGCTAGGCATGGAGGCAATCTGGCAAATCGAAGTTGAAGACTTTCCCGCTTTTATCGTTGTCGACGACAAGGGAAACGACTTCTTCTCCAGCTTTATGAATCCCAACGCCTGAGCGCAGACCGACTCTTTAATAGGCGTTCTGCGGCTGGGGCCACTGGTAAGGAGGAACCCAGGGCAGATCGTAGCCCAGCTGATGCGCTGCGCGCTGCCACCAGCGCGGATCCGCCAGCGCAGCACGACCGATAAACACGCCGTCGGCCTGACCTGTGCGCAAAATCAGCTCCGCCTGCCGTCCATCCGTGATCATGCCGACCGTGCCTACGGGTATATCCACTGCGGCGCGAATGCGCGAAGCCAGTTCCGTCTGATACCCGGGGCCCGGACGGATTGGAGCTTGACGACTGTTGCCACCGCTAGACACGTCGACCAAGTCGACGCCGCGCTCTTGGGCTCGCTGGATAAATTCAATCGAACGCAGCAAATCGCCCTCGACGTCGTGCCAATCCGTTGCCGAGATCCGCATCAGCAGCGGCATGCCGTCGGGCATTTCTCGCCGCACTGCATCAATGACGGCCAGCGGCAGGCGCATACGTCCCTCATCGCTGCCCCCCCAAGCATCGGAGCGCGTATTGACCAATGGACTCAAAAACGAACTCAGTAAATAACCGTGTGCTCCGTGGATTTCTAGGGCATCAAAACCCGCCGCAACGGCGCGCGCAGCCGCACTCGCAAAATCTCGGATCACCCCGTTGATATCTTCCTCAGCCATAGCGACTGGAGCTGCGTCGTTGCCAAACGCCGCATCGGTCGGCCCCAGCGTCTGCCAACCGCCCCGCTCGGGAGGCACGTAGCCCCCCTCTTCTGCAAAGGGAGGATAGGTAGAGGCTTTTCTTCCGGCATGTGCAATTTGCACGGCTATTTTAGCACCGTTGTCCTGCGCGTGAACAAAGTCCGTTATGCGTCGCCAGCCCTCTATCTGCGCATCATTCCACAGCCCCGTATCGCGCGGCGAAATCCGTCCCACGGGACTGACCGCCGTAGCCTCGGCGACGATCAGAGCCGCACCGCCCGTAGCTAGCGATCCCAGGTGGACCAAGTGCCAGTCGTTAGGGACTCCAGGCGCGTTATCCGCGTCGCATGAATACTGACACATGGGAGAAACCCAACCGCGATGACGCACTTCTAACGAGCGCAGTTGGAGAGGTTCAAAGAGCATTGGCTTAGTCACATTCGTCCTTTCTATACGCAGCTATTGATGGGGCAGAGGCCCATAAGGTACGGCCCGTCTTGGGGAATGCAACTAGCCAGAGGCGGCGACGACTTTGCTATAAGGCCCGCCCTATGCCCATATTATGAGCCCTTTCGTCAACGACCAAAAAACGCCATGAGAACAACACGATGAACGCCGATCGCATGCTCACGCCCGAAGAGGCGTGCGACACCGTCTTAGCGCATATTGCCCCGCTGGGCATTGAACGCGTCTCTCTGCTCGACGCCACGGGGCGCGTGTTAGCGCGTGACGTGCTGGCACGCCGCGACAACCCACCGCACGACAATTCGGCCATGGATGGCTTTGCCGTGCGCTTTGCCGATGCCCAAGGAGCAACGACAGAGCAACCAATAACCCTGCAGGTGGTAGAGGATATTCCCGCCGGCACCGTGCCGCAGAAAGCGCTTGAACCTGGACAGGCCAGCCGCATCATGACCGGTGCGATTATACCTGAGGGCGCCGATGCCATCGTGCCCGTCGAAGATACGCGCAGCCAAGGCGAACAGGTCGCCATTTTAGACGTCGAAGAACGCGGTGCGCACATCCGCATGCGCGGCGAAGACATGCGCGGCGATGAGCCCGTCCTAGAGAAGGGTCAGGTGCTCGGGCCAGGTGAGATTTCAGTCTTAGCCACGCTGCAACAGAGCTTTGTGACGGTCTATCGCAGAGCGCGCGTAGCGATTATAACGACCGGAGACGAACTCGTTGAGATAGAAGACCCCGTCGGACCGGGACAAATCGTCAACGGCAACACCGCTGCGTTAGCCGCCTTTTGTCGGGCACACGGCGCCGAACCTCTCATGCTGCCCATCGCCCGCGACGACATGGACGATATCCGCCGCACGATAGAAACCGCACTCGATGCCGATTTTATTCTCTCTTCCGGCGGCGTTTCAGTCGGAGACTTCGATTTCGTCAAACAGGTGCTCGACGAGATGCAAGCCAAAACCATTTTCTGGCGCGTGGCCATGAAACCAGGCAAGCCCCTGCTGTTCTGCACAATAGGCTCAACGCCGTACTTTGGCCTGCCCGGCAATCCCGTGTCGAGCATGATGTCGTTTCTGCAGTTTGTTCGACCTGCTCTTTACAAGGCGGGAGGCTATCCACCCGCCGCATGGCCGCTACCAAGAGCGACGGCCCTGCTTGATAGCGCCGTCGAAAACGACGGTAGCCGCCGCAACTACATGCGCTGTCGCCTCTACTACTGCAACGGGAGCGGCGCACTCCGAGCTAGCGTATTCGAACGTCAGGGATCACACATGGTTTCATCGATGATCGGCGCCAACGGAATTGCTCTTTTTGCCCCAGAAGCACAGGTCAAAGAAGGTGAGTCAGTTTCGGTCCAGATTATTGGCCCAATCGCCCAAGGGGAGGCACCAGACGCATGAACAGATCACCCAACCCATTAGAGCGACTTCACGTCGCCTCGCTGCGCGGTGTCAAAGAGACGTGGTCGCCGTGAATATGCCCGTTTACGCGCCGCCCTGCGTGCATCGGTTGGTTTTTCGGTCTCACCTGCGGCCCATGGCCATGGACCGTCTATCCGACAAGCTCGACCAGGTAGCTCCCCTACTGTCCAAACAGATTGCTAACGATCAGCTGCTGACTGCCAGCCTGTTCCAATGGAACGACCAGCTCTTTTTTTACTGCGAATCTCTGCGCACCAAGCTAGGCGCAAGCGAGCTGTTGACTCCGTTAGAAGACCTGTTAGAAACGTGGCCAGGAGAGGGAGCCCCTAGGCGCTGGGTGCCCATGATGGATATCTTTCACTACAGCCGACCGCTGAGCGTAGACCACTGGCGACGCAGCGAAGCGCCAGAGGAGCACACGGCACGCATTATTTACCTCCGACCGGAGATGGTCAGCAGCTACATATTCTACCACTTCCAACTCCAGGAAGAACAGCCCGGTGCGCTGGGCAGCAAGTATGGCCTGATTTCACAGCACGAAAACTTGCTGTTTTTTTACATGGAGAAACCCGACGTAGCAGAAAGTGAATCGTACGCAGGACACTTAAAAACGCAGCATACGCCACCCAACTGGGGCGATGTAATGGATCCGCACTTCCAGCCTTGGCCAGACGATGAAGGCGAGCGCCTGTGGCGGCCCATCGAGTGCATACTCGCCGTGTAACACACGCAGCGGTGGCCATCCCTTAATCACAAACCATTTATCGAAAGAAAGGCACGATCATGAGTATTTTCTCTTTGGAAGGCAAAGTAGCGCTGGTGACGGGCGCAGGACGAGGCATCGGTCGCGGAATCGCCGAGGAACTGGCCGCGCAGGGAGCCAAAGTTGTTTGTGCCGCGCGCAGTATCGACGAACTGGAGGAGCTGGCTCAGTCGATCAAAGACGCCGGCGGCGAGGCCATGGCCGTGGCGATCGACATGGGCGATATGGACGCTCTCGACAGCGCCCTTGAAACGGTAGTAAACGCCTACGGACGACTGGATATCCTCGTTAACAATGCCGGTATGAATGCGCGCCAGCCCATCGACGAAGTGACCGAGGAAAACTACGATCGCATCATGAATGTAAACCTGAAAGGCCTCTACTTCCTCAGCCAAAAAGCGGCGCGCTACATGGCCAAAAACGGGGCGGGTAAGATCATCAACATCGGCTCCCTAACAACGGGCTATGCGCTGGCCAAGGTTTCGGTTTACACGGCGACCAAGGGTGCCGTAGGACAACTGACCAAGGCTCAGGCCGTAGAATTTGGCAAGGACAATATTCAGGTCAACGCAATCTGCCCGGGCTTTGTGCTGACGTCGCTGACAGAAAAGATGTGGGCGGATCCGACCATGCGGCAGTGGGGCGAGAGCCGCGTTGCGCTCGGCCGCTTGGCCAAGCCGGAAGACATGGCGGGCACGGCTGCATTCCTCGCTTCACCGGCATCAGACTACGTGACCGGACAGTGCATTTACGTCGACGGCGGGTTTATGGCCGGAGACAACTGGCCGCTGCCCGAAGCCGCAGCCAGCTAAACGCATTCGCATAGCGCTGAGAGCGACCGTGTTACTGGGCGCTCTCAGCGCGAAAGATTCAAGCCTCTTCTACGGGCAGCACGTAGGCCTTTTTCGGCTCTGTATCCGTCGATAGCGTGGTGCGCGTGCGAGCACTCAGGCGCTCTATCGCATCGGCTACGTGGACTTCTGCGATGTGGTGATCGCCGCGCGTCGTGCGCAGCGAGTGCGCTTCCAACAGCACCTGTGCATGGGTGCACCCTGCCGGTGGCTCAAATTTATAAGCCGCTAGCTCTATGCGCTGTCCCAGCGGATCGCGGAAGTAAATCGAATCCATAAAACCGCGGTCAATGGCCCCCGTGTGAGGCACGCCGCGCGCTTCCAAGCGAGCTGGGATCTGAACAAACGTCGCGCGCGAAACGCTAAAGGCAAGATGGTGCACGTGCCCAACGTCTTCGCTATTGGATCGAGGATCCACGGCGCGCGACTCGTTGGTAAAGACCGTGATGAGCCGGCCGTCGCCGGGATCGAAATAGAGATGCGACTCATCGGGATTGTCTAGGTTGGGCTGTTCGAATATGAACGGCATACCCAACACGCCCTCCCAGAAATCAATCGAGCCTTGGCGCGTGGCCCCGACAAGCGTGATATGATGAACTCCTTGAACTTGAATCTTCTCCATTTCCGTTCTCCGCTGGGTTAAATTCACGACGAAGAAAGTACGCAAAAAACGTGGAATAGCACCGTATGAAACGAGTAGAAATTCTCTCTCAGCGTCGTTTAGTCGACGCCTTCTTTAAGCTCGATGAAGCCGAGCTGCGCCACGAGCGAACGGACGGCTCGATGAGCGCCCCCATGCGCCGACTAAACTTGGAGCGCGGAAATGGCGTGGCTGCACTCGTCTACCATCCACAGCGGGCACGGCTGATTTTTGTGCGACAGTTTCGCTACCCGACCTACCTTCACAGCGGACCGGGGTGGCTGGTTGAACTGCCCGCCGGCATGGTCGATCGCGACGAAGATCCCGCAGATACGATGCGCCGCGAGATCAGCGAAGAAACGGGCTACAGGCTGAGAGATCTTAAACGCATTGCCCAGTTCTACCTGTCCCCAGGCGGCTCTTCGGAGCAAATATACCTGTACTACGCAGAGATCGACCCCGATCATCCGCGCGGCACAGGTGGAGGACTCGCAGAGGAACAGGAAGATATTGAACTAGTCGAGCTCTCTCTATCAGAAGCGTGGCGCATGCTCGATGCGGGCGAATTTGCCGATGCAAAAACGATCATTGCGCTGCAGTGGATGCGTGCACGACGCAGTTAGGATACGCCGTAAGCTCTTGAAGCACACCGACAAATACAATAATATTAGGAGCGGAGTCCAACTGCAGACAATGCGTTTTACGGTATAACCACCACGATAAGCAATACAGGAGTCGCACTATGGCAGACGAAGTGTATCAGCCCTCGACCTCCCTACAAGAGAGGGCTTTTATCAACAGCATGGAAGCATACCATGCCGAGTACGAACGCTCAATCGCCGATCCAGAAGCATTCTGGGCAGAAAAAGCCGAGGAATTCCACTGGTTTAAAAAGTGGGACACGATCTGCTCCTACAATTACGACATGGACAAAGGGCCCATATCGATCAAGTGGTTTGAAGGTGGCAAGACCAATATCACCTACAACTGTCTGGATCGTCACCTGGAGAACAAGGGAGATCAGAGCGCCATCATATGGGAGGGCAACAGCCCCGACGAAGACGCGACGCTAACCTTTAGGGAACTGCACGAGCAGGTATGTAAGTTTGCCAACGTGCTCAAAAGCCGCGGCGTCAAAAAGGGCGATCGCGTCTCGATCTATATGCCGATGGTACCCGAACTGGCCGTGGCCATGTTGGCCTGTGCCCGCATCGGCGCCGTCCATTCTATCGTTTTTGGCGGCTTCTCTGCCGACGCACTAGCCGACCGCATAGTCGATGCGACCTGCACTACGGTCTTAACCTGCGACGGCATCTATCGCGGTGCTAAGCCCGTGGTCATGAAGCCGCTTGTCGACGAAGCCATGGCCAGCGCCGAGGAGCAAATGGGCCAGCCCGTCACCACCTGCGTCGTGCTGCGCCACCACGCCGACGACGAGGCCTTTGTCTGTCCCATGCAAGAGGGCCGCGACGTCGACTACGCCGAGGCGATGGCTTCGGCTTCAGCCGACTGTCCACCCGAAGAAATGGACGCAGAGGACCCGCTGTTTATTCTGTACACCTCGGGTTCTACGGGCAAGCCCAAAGGCGTGCAGCACACGGTCGGTGGCTACATGGTCTACACCGCGACCACCCATAAATACGTCTTTGACTATCACGACGGCGACATTTACTTCTGCGCTGCTGATATTGGCTGGATCACGGGTCACTCCTATATCATCTACGGACCGCTGGCCAACGGTGCGACCACCATGATGTTTGGCGGTATCCCGACGTATCCCGACGCGGAGCGCTACTGGCAGATTATTGAGAAGTGGCAGGTCACGCAGTTCTATACCGCACCCACTGCCATCCGCGCCATCGCCGCTGCAGGAGAAGAGCTGCCCACTAAATACGACATGGCTTCGCTGAAAATCCTGGGCAGCGTCGGCGAACCGATCAACCCAGAGGCGTGGCGCTGGTACTATGGGAAAGCGGGTAAAGAGCGCAGCCCGATCGTCGATACGTGGTGGCAGACGGAAACGGGCGGCATTCTCATCACTCCGCTGCCCGGTGCAACCCCACTCAAACCGGGTTCCGCTACGTTTCCCTTTTTTGGCGTCCAACCCGTTGTCCTCGAACCGGAAAAAGGCACCGAAATTGAAGGCAATGACGTCAGCGGTGTGCTGGCAATGAAGGAGCCTTGGCCCGGCCAGATGCGCACGGTGTACGGCGACCACGAACGCTTTGAAAACACCTACTTTCAGCAGTACAAGGGCTATTATTTCACGGGAGACGGCTGCCGCCGCGACGCGGATGGATATTACTGGATTACCGGTCGCGTAGACGACGTCATCAACGTCTCTGGGCATCGCATGGGCACGGCCGAAGTCGAGAGTGCGCTCGTGTTGCACAATACCGTAGCCGAAGCGGCCGTAGTAGGATTCCCCCACGAGATCAAAGGCGAAGGGATCTACGCCTACGTCACGCTAAACTCGGGAGAAGAATACACCGACGAGCTAAAAGACGCGTTGAAAAAGCACGTGCGACAGGTAATCGGCCCAATCGCCACACCCGACGTTATTCACTGGGCTCCCGGTTTACCCAAGACGCGTTCGGGTAAGATCATGCGCCGCATCTTGCGCAAGATTTCCACCAACGAGATAGACCAGCTCGGCGATACATCGACGCTGGCCGATCCGAGCGTGGTCGACCAGCTTATCGCAAACCGCTAAGCCCACGCAGCCTTAGACACCGGCGACTTCCTCCGGGAAGTCGCCGGTTTTTATTATATACACATAGATAGAAACGATCTGACACCACGGAGCACCATGGCCCTACCCATTCGCTTTGCCGACGATACGACACGCGACCTAGCGCACGCCACCCATCGCGAGTGGCTGGAAACAAACGGACTGGGCGGCTGGTCCAGTTCGACGCTTTGCATGGCCCATACGCGTCGCTACCACGGCCTCCTCGTCGTTGCCCAACATCCCCCCGTGGGCCGCGTCGTGCTTTTATCCCATTTGGACGAGCGCCTATCGATAGGCGAAGACCGGCTCGAGTTAGGCTGCCACCTCTTTCCAGGTGCCACCCATCCACAGGGCCATATGCACATATCGTCTTTTGCCCTGACGCCCAGCCCGACGTTTACCTATTCCAATCGCGACCTGTCTCTGCGCAAACAGATCATCATGCTATACGGAGAGCACAGCCTCGTGATTCGCTACGAACTCACGCGCGCAGCATCACCTGTGCATATGGAGCTACAGCCCTTTTTTGCGGGACGAGATTATCACCACCTGATGCAGGCAAATGACGGCGTGCAAAGGGAGGCTCTGTTCGGAGAAGACCTCTTTTCCTATGGGCCCTATTCGGACCTTCCCACGACCTACATACACGCGCCAAATGCTCGCTATGCTGCCGCTCCCGACTGGTATTACAACTTTATCTACCCGCGCGAAGAGGAACGCGGCCTCGACGCCAGCGAGGATCTTTTCACACCTGGACGACTCAGCGTCACCCTAACGGTTGGCCAGCCGCTGCACGTATTGGTCAGCACGGAAGATCCAAGCGGACGCAATCCAGAGCGCCTGTTGGCAGACGAACTAACGCGCCGCGAACAGGTCGTGCTACCTGCAGCAGTCGCCCAAGAGCCTGTACTAAGCCAGCTAGCGGTAGCAGCGGATCAGTTCCTCGTCCAGCGCGGCAGCGGCCTCCACACGATTCTGGCTGGTTATCCCTGGTTCACGGACTGGGGACGAGATACCATGATCGCGCTGCCTGGCATCTGCCTGGCCTTGGGTCGGTTTGCCGAGGCACGCCGTATTTTTCGCGCCTTCATCGAGCACGTTAGCGAGGGGCTGATCCCCAATCGCTTCCCCGACCACGGCGAGGTGCCCGACTACAATACGGTCGATGCTACGCTATGGCTCTTTACCGCTCTGTATAAATACGAGCAGCACAGCGGTGACAGCACGCTGGCAGACGAGCTGTGGCCGACGCTCTGCGATATTATCCGCTGGCACGAACGCGGCACGCGCTATCATATCGGCGTCGATCCAGACGGACTGCTCCATGCAGGCGAACACGGCACTCAGCTAACGTGGATGGATGCGAAGGTGGGCGATTGGGTAGTCACGCCGCGTCAGGGCAAGGCCGTTGAAGTCAATGCCCTGTGGTACAACGCACTCTCAGTCGCGCAGTCCATTGCAGGGCAGCGCGGAGAGACTGCGATACAGGCGGCCATGCGCGACAAGGCCGCCGCGGTAAAAGAGGCATTTTGCGCACAGTTCTGGAATGACGAATTAGGCTGTCTCTACGACGTCATAAACGCCGACGGCAAAGATGCGTCGATCCGCCCGAATCAGCTCTTGGCCCTTTCTCTGCCCTTTCCCCTTTTCGACGGGGAAAAGGCTGAGCGCATCTTTGCAACCGTTGATACCCATTTGTATACGCCGCGCGGATTGCGCTCGCTCTCACCGCGCGATCCGGCCTACCGCAGCCGCTACGCGGGCGGCCCGTGGGAACGCGACGGTTCGTATCACCAGGGCATTGTGTGGGGCTGGCTGATGGGCCCCTTCCTAACGGCCCTAGCGCGTATTCACGGCGAAGAGGGAAAAGCTCGGGGACGGACTATCGTCGAGGGATTTGCCGAACATCTGGGCGAGGCGGGACTTGGCTCCGTGTCGGAGATCTTTGACGCAGAACCGCCCTTTACCCCGCGAGGCTGCTTTGCCCAAGCTTGGAGCGTAGCCGAACTGCTTCGGGCTTCGGTGGAAGATCTTACAGACTAGCGCAGGCACTGCAGATCGACAAACGGCGACCTACCCCTGCACCTGTGGATGCCTCGCCTTGGGCAGACCGTGTTCGTCGCACCATTCGGCGATCGGGTTGCGCCCGCCGTTAACTTGAAATGTCTCGACGTCATCAAAGGGTTCACCGACGAGAAAGCGCTGTAAGGGCGATAGCGTCTGCACGAACTCCGCATCCTGTTTGACGTAGTCCATAGGCATGACCCAGCGATATCCATAGCCGACCATAATCGCTTTGCGCGTCGTATCGCCCCGATGCAGCGCGCCGGCGTGAAACGTGCGGTTTTCAAAAATCAGGCAGTCGCCCGGCTGCAGCTCCGACTCGACGGCATTCTCTGGGTCGACCTGCCCCGCTGGAATCTCGGGATTGTCCGTAAGTAAATTACTCCCCGGCGAAACCATGGTCACGCCGCGCCCCTTTTCACTGAGATCCGTCAGGTAGTAGGCGCACTTGACGAGCAGGCGAGGAATGGCTCCATGTCCCATATCGTGCATGGCCATCGCGTAGTCTCGATGCCATCCCGGCAGCCTATACGTATCCGGCTTGTCGGGTGCATCGGGCTGCTTGTAAATAAGATGGGACGTCATTACGTGCAGGCTCGCCCCTAAGAGCTGCACGACAATCGGCAAGATCTTTTCTTGATCAATCAATCCAGCAAATGCTGGATCGAGCGATATCGAGTTGCGGAAACCGTCGTAAATGCCGCCGTTATTAGTTTGCCGGTTGGTCTGTAAATCGCTTTCGAGCAGGCGATCACCGGCCGCAATAAGGCGCTCAATCGTTTCGGAATCGAGCGCGTTGCGCACGATCAGATAGCCCTGCTGATCAAAATGATCAATATCTTCCTGTGGTATGGGTCTGTACGGTAGCATAGTTCCTCTCACGATGCGGCACTCTTAGCCGCCTCTTCTTCTTTTTTGCGCTGGGCGCTCAACTCGGCCAGACTGCCCAAGGTGCGCAGCGATGGGAATAAACCACTCCAAGCCAGTACGACGACGAGCGTTCCGATGCCGCCGCTAACAACAGATACGACGGGATTGTACAACTGTGCAACGAGGCCCGATTCAAATCCGCCAATCTCATTGGAAGAGCCGATGAATATCGAATTGACCGCCGAGACGCGCCCGCGCATATGGTTGGGCGTGCTCATCTGCGACACCACGTGGCGCACGACCATACTCACGTTGTCAAACGCTCCAGTCAGGGCGAGCATAGCCATCGACAGCCAGAAGTTTTGCGACAGGCCAAAAACAATTGTAGCCGCCCCAAAACCGGCAACGCACAGCAGCAGGGTGCGCCCAGCTTTTTGCATGGGCGGCAGGTGTGCCATTAGCAGCGCCATCACGCAGGCCCCGGCAGCAGGCGCCGCGCGCAGCCAGCCCAAGGCCTCTTCTGGCTCGAGCCCAACCGGTGCCAAATCGACGATCTCGCGCGCAAAGATCGGCAGCAGATAAACCGCCCCCCCCAGCAGCACGGCAAATAGATCGAGAGAGCTAGCGCCCAAGAGAATCTTCTTATTCCACACAAAACGAAGCCCCTCGGCGACCTGCTCAATCATCTGTCCGCGTGCGCTACGCGCAGCGGCCGGCAGCTGCATGCCAAACAGAAATACGATAAAAGCCAGCGAGGAAACTGCGCTCAGCACGTAGGCGGCCTGAATATTGTAGGCGATAATAAAACCGCCGAGGGCCGGTCCGCCAATACCAGTTATCTGCTGCAGGCTCGTGCGCCACTTAACGGCGTTTTCAAATTCCTCTTCTGGAACAAGCAGCGGCATAATAGCCGAGCGCGCAGGTCCCCCCATGCGCAGCATCGTCGCATCGAGAAAGAGGAGTCCATACATCCAGTTTACGGAAAGTTCGTGATAGCTAAAGGCCGCCAGTCCCAGCGAGGTGAGCGTCGCACCCGCCAGGCTCAGCATCATCAGCTTGCGCCGATCGTACACGTCTGCCAGATAGCCGGCAGGCAGCGTGAAGAGCAGCATGGGTATTGCCTGTACGAGGCCGACCAGACCGAGAGAGAGAGCCTCTCCCGTTCGATCATAGACCTCCCACCCAATAGCCAATCCCTGCGCGGCCGTCCCCATACTGACCAGAGAAGAGGCGATCAGATAATTGCGAAACAGTCCGACGCGCAGCGCACTGTATGGATCGTGTTCTTCGCTCAATGCACATCCGTATGTGTTGTATGTATCTCTACAATTTGCCGGACAATATAAGCGCACCCAACGATCTCTTCAATGCGCTTCGCTTGGTTGGGGACAAACTTTATGCGATACTATTATCCCCACGTATCCAGCACTATTTACGGCGAGAAACGATCATGCCTATTCGCTTTGTCGTACTGACGGACAGCCACTACCACCCACGGGCCGAAAAGGACTACGGCGCACCGAAAATGCTGACGCGCAGCCGCGAAGTCCTCGACGCCATACCCGACGCGGTCAACGCACTAGAGCCCGACTTTGTTGTGCACGCGGGTGATCTGCTGTGCGGCGGCTCTTCTTTTAACTTGCCAACGCACCTCTATGAGCGTTCAGTTGATGAGGTAGCAGATGTACTGGCCTCTATTAAGGCTCCCTTTTACTGCGTGCCCGGAAACCACGACTGCGATGCGCAGACCGGCTCTATGGAGGCCTTCGCTCGCCGCTTTGACCTACCCAATCCGCTCATAACGGCCGACGTCGGCCCCGGACTGAGACTCGCACTAGCCAACGTATATCACGCCTGCAGCGGAGTCGAAGAAGGGATGGGAATTTGGACCGATATATTGGATGAACATCTGCGCAGAGCGGCCCGAGATGCCGAGCGCGATGGCTGTGTCCTGATGCTCGTCCTTCACACTTGGGTCCTACCCGATCACACGCCGGACCGCGGGGTGGTAAAAAGGGTAGAAACGCTAATCGAGACGCTGATCTCTCACCGCTCTATTGCAGCCGTCTTTACCGGACATCGACATTTGAACCGCATTCGCATGTATCGCGATATACTCGTCGTTGACACCGCCTGTCTGGTGGGATTTCCCCTGGGATTTCGCCTGATTGAAATAGGCGATGACGGCCTGCTAAAAATGCGCTTTCACACGCTCCCTCTGCCCGATCTCAGCGCCGCTTCTTACGCCCGCTCACCGGATTGGGAAAACGACCGATGGCAGGGCGAAATACACGATAGAGACACTGAGATCCTACTGCCCAGACTGAGTCAGATCAGATCCTGATTACCCAAAAACCGCTATGACACTGCGCCAAGAGAAAATGCCCGGCGGCTGGGCCATCGATCTATTTAGAGACGGCCGCTCTATTTCGCGCCTGTGGATTGCCGACCGCCAAATGCGCGTAGGCTCACAGCCCGTCAAGATAGGCGGAATTGCCGGCGTTGGAACCGACCCAGCTTTTCGCAATGAGGGCTTAGCCAGCCGCATAATGGAAGCAGCACTAGAACTCATGAAACACGAGGGCTACGACGCGTCGTTCCTCTACGGCATACCGGACTTTTACCATCGCTTTGGGTTTACAACCTGCATGCCTCAGCACAGCCTCGAAATAGAAACGCGCCGTGCCGAATGCGCACAAAAAATGCTTAAGATGCGGACCGCACAAAAGGCGGACTATACCACTATTGCCCGCATATACAACCGCGACAGCACTAAGCGAACCGCCAGCTGCTGGCGCGATCCCAAGCGCTGGTACGGCTTCCCGATGGGCTCGGGGTTTGGCGTCCCCTGTAAGGCGCACGTCGCTATAGACCACCGCGACCGGGTCGTTGGATACGTTCTTTACGACGACGTGGACACCCACTGCCGCATTGCCGAAGTGGGCGGTCAGAGTCGGGCCATATTTCACACCTTGCTGCACGATATGGCGCGTCGTGCCGTCCGCCTGCGCCGCCCGTCTCTATCGCTCAGCCTGCCACCCGACCATCCCTTCGCTCTCTTTTGCCGCGACTACGGCTGTATAGATCACACGGCCTACGAGCGCAACGCCGGACCGATGGGGCGCCTAGTAAACCTCCACACCTGCATCGAGAAAATCCTCCCCGAACTCGCCAACCGCTGGCGCCTACTCGACCGCAAACAGGTGCTTGCCGTGCGAACAGACCTCGGTCACTTTACGCTTAGTTGGCAGGACGAGAGGCTGCACATGGAACGAGATGCACTCCGTACGGCCGCTCGACTCGACCAGCGCGCGCTCACCGAACTGCTGCTCGGATACAAAACCGCGAGTAGCCTAAAAGCAAACGATCAATTGGCGTGCAACCGCACCCAACTAACGCTACTAGAACACCTTTTTCCACCTCAACAGGCCCATATGTCTTGGCCCGACCGCTTCTAACGAGGATATAACTCATGCGTATTCTACTGGCCGCCTTTAAGCAGGAAACCGCAACGTTTAACCCGGCTCGCTCGACTCGCGAGCATTTTGAGATTGTGCGGGAAAAGGACCTGTTGGCGCTGAGCGAAACCCGCAGCGAGCTGGGCGGTGCGCTGACTCGGCTTGCAGAAGCCGGCGTCGAAGTCGTGCCCACGTATGCGGCCTGGGCCGTCTCGGGAGGCCCCGTAGACGACGATGAGCTCGACGCCCTAATCGACGAGATGCTCGACTCGATTCGAGCGAACAGAGACGTGGACGGTGCGCTCATCGTATTTCACGGGGCCATGGCCGGTGTAACGGAAATGGATCCGGAGGGACGCGTGCTGACGGCGGCGCGAGCGCTCCTAGGCGACGTGCCCATCGTCACCACCTTTGATCTACACGGCGTCATGACCGATAGACTCGTCCAGCACGCCGACGCCATCGTACCCTTTCACACCTACCCACACGTCGACCAATACGAAACCGGCCAGCGCGGAGCCAACTGCTTATTGAGGCTCCTAGAAACAGACGTGCTTCCCACCGTAGCCCGCATCAAGCTGCCCATGCTGGTGCGGGGCGATGAGCTGATTACCACAACCGGTCGCTTTGGGCAGGCCATAGAAATGTGTCGGGAAATTGAAGCTTCTGAAAAGGGCCTGGCCGCCGGCGTATTTATCGGCAACCCCTTTACCGACGTGCCTGACCTGCGTTCCAACGTCGTCATAACCGCCGACGGTGATGCGGCATGGGCGCAGCAGAAAGCGACAGAGATAGCACGCTTTATGTGGGATAATCGAGGCCATTTCGTCGCGCCACTGACGCCGCTAGCCAAGGCGATACAGATCGCCGAGGGAGACGGAGGACTCACAGTGTTTTCCGACGCAGCCGATGCGACCTCATCGGGCGCATCGGGCGACAGCAATGCCGCTTTAAAGGGGCTGATAGAACACGACTACTCGGGAACGGCCCTGCTACCGCTGGTCGATGCGCCGGCCGTGCAGAAGGCCCTAAGCGCCGGCCTGGGAGCGACGATCCGCGTCGCCTTGGGCGGCAGCATTGACCGACAGCGCCATCAGCCCATTGAATGCGACGCCTACGTACAATCTCTCAGCGACGGCCACTTCCTCTACAGCGATGGCCTGCCCGGACAGGCCGGACCGACGGCCGTTCTGCGCGTGGGGCGCTACACGCTGATGGTTACCACGCTGCCCGTAAACATCATGGATCGCCACGTTTTTATGGCCTGTGGACTGCTTCCAGAACACTTCGACCTAGTCGTATGTAAGTCGCCCAACGGCTTTCGCCCGCACTTTGAGCACATTGCCAGTCGCATCATCGCCGTCGACCTGCCCGGTTCAACCAGCGCCAACCTCCGCTCACTGCCCTTTGCGCGCTGTCCGCGTCCGATCTTTCCCCTGGACGAACGGGTAGAAGCTCCGGCGGAACTCGCCTAGGCAGCCGATTCCGTAATCTCTCCGATCCAGCGCAGGCACTGCTCGCCCCAATCAAACGGAGTCGCAAGGCCAAGACCGTGTTGACCGCGACCGTACAGATGCAGTTCAAATGGAACTCCGCGTGCGCGCAGCGCCGAGGCAAAGAGCATGCTGTTCTCAAGCGGCACGGCCGCATCTTCACCGGTATGCCACAGAAAACACGGCGGCGTGTCTGACCCGACGTGCAGGTCCGACGAGAGCATATTCAACGTTTCGGAAGACGGATCTTGGC
This sequence comes from uncultured bacterium, assembly GCA_937942165.1. GTDB lineage: Bacteria > Latescibacterota > UBA2968 > UBA8231 > UBA8231. The sequence continues at coordinate 35,624 of CALDFW010000062.1, forward strand.
CGGCCAAATTGCGCATCGAACCGACGTGCGCAAACGGCCCTTGAGACGCAATCACGGGGTAGCACATAATGCCAAAGTCGGGCCGCAGAGATACGTCGCTTTCATAGGTATGCCAAGCGACCAGAGCCTGTGAAGCTAAATGGCCACCGGCCGACGATCCCATAATGCCGATGCGCTGCGGATCGAGGCCCAACCTGTCCGCGCGCGCGCGGACGACGCGCAGGGCGGCCAGCGCATCTTCAAGCATGGCCGGATGGCGAAAACCGTCGGGGCCGAGGCGATAGGTCACCACAAAAGAGGCAATGCCCGCCGCAGCAAAATACTCGGCGTAGCCCCGCCCTTCGTGCTCGGCGAGCGCGCCGTAGCCCCCACCGGGCAAAATGACGATACTCGATCCAGTGCGCTCTCCCTCGGGAAGCCAGCAGGTAATTACAGGCGCCGGATTCGTCGTTCCGGTCGGCAGCTCACCTACCAAAGTCTCCATAGTACTCTCTCCTCATGCACAACCGCGCTACGTAGCGACGGCGTTAAACACTGTGATATCTACCCGTTCGGCCGCACGACCTGACCGGGCGTAGCGCCCGTATGCGCTCCGTCCCTGACGACGCGCACGCCGTTAACCCAGACATCCTGTATGCCCACCGAAATCTGGTGAGGCGCCTCAAACGTCGCTCTATCGCCGATCTCATCCTCGTCAAACATCGCGATATCTGCCTGCATACCGCGCATCAGCACACCGCGATCAGCCAGCGAAAGCCGCTGCGCCACGGCGCCGCTCATCTTGTGAATAGCCTCTTCCAAGCGGAGCCGCTTTTGCTCGCGCACGTACTGGCCAAGCACGCGGGGATACGTTCCATATCCGCGCGGATGGACCGGACCATAGGCCTCGGCCCACGCAGGATCGTGCCCGCCTGCATCCGTCGACACCTTAATCCACGGCAGGCCCAGCTGCATGGCCACGTTCTCTTCGCTCATGGAAAAGTATATGGTGCTAATGCGCTGGCGCTCGCTCAGCAGCAGATCGCACACCGCGTCAAACCAGTCCTGGCCCCGCTGGCGCGCAATCTCCGATAGGCGTAGTCCGACATAGGGTTTATTCACTTCTTGCTGGAAGCCAATCGGCATGACTCCCTCTTCGCCATGCTGGTCTACCATCGCCTCCCAGCGCCCGCCCGGCCGCATCGCCTCCGCTTTGATCTCGGCGCGCTGAACCGGATCTTCAAGGCGCTCAAACAGCTTTCCTTCAGCCGCGGCCCACGGCGGTAAAACCGATGAGAGTCCGGTCCCCGAAGCGGCGTAGGGATACATATCTGCCGTCACGTCGAGCCCGCGCGCGCGCACTGCGTCGATCTTCTCGACTACCCGGTGCATCGTATCCCAATTCCGTCGCCCGGCCGCTTTCAGATGGTAAATTTCTACCGGTAGGCCGCCTTCGCGACCGATGCGTATCGCCTCGTCCACCGCGTCGAGGATGGCGTCGCCTTCCGAGCGGATATGCGTTATATAGAGGCCGCCACGGCTAGCCGCCTCCTTGCACACGGCAATAATTTCTTCGGTTTCGGCATAGGCATCCGGCGGGTAGATCAGCGCATAGGACGGGCCAAAGGCCCCGTCTTCCATCGCCTCAGCCATCACGCGCTGCATCTGCGCCAACTCGTCTCCTGTCGGTGCGCGCATCTCTAACCCCATAGCGTACTCGCGCAGCGTGCCGGCGCCGAGAAAAGAGCCCACATTGGGCGATACGCCCACCTCAACCATAGCCGAGAGCCAGTCGCCGAAGCGATGCCACCGTCTCGCTCGCTCAACCCATTCCGTCAGGCGCGCGCCGTATATGCCCTCGCTTAGTCCCTTTTCTATACGCCCACCAAAGGGCGCCGGCGTCGAGCCTTCTCCCATTATTTCAGTTGTGACGCCCTGGGTTATTTTCGACAGGCAGCGACCGTCTATCATCAGCGGCACGATCGAGTGACTCTGTATATCGATAAAGCC
>CALDFW010000063.1 GCA_937942165.1 uncultured bacterium
GGCGGCTTTCCTCAGCGCCCTCTACGCCCTGCACGTCAAGGATGCTCTACAGCACGTCAGCGGGGCGATATATGCAGGCACGGCCATTGGCGCAGTTTTCGCGGGCGACCTGATCACTCTGTTTGTCTACTGGGAATTGACGGCCATTTCTTCCGTCTTCTTGGTGTGGGCTAGCCGCACAGAAGCGAGCTATCGCTCGGGCATGCGCTATCTGCTTATTCAGGTCGGCTCGGGGGTCATACTGCTCTCCGGCGTGCTACTGCACTTCCGCGACACCGGATCAATCGATTTCAACCATCTGGGCATGGGCTCAACGGCAACGCTGCTGATCCTATTGGCCTTTGGCATCAAGTGTGCATTTCCCTTTCTGCACAACTGGCTTCAGGATGCCTATCCACAGGCGACTCCCACGGGTACGGTATTCCTGAGCGCCTTCACCACTAAGCTGGCGGTCTACGCTTTAGCCCGCGGCTTTGCCGGCACCGAAGAGCTCGTCTACATTGGTGCGGCCATGACCGCTTTCCCCGTCTTTTTCGCCGTCATAGAGAACGACCTGAGACGCGTGCTGGCTTACAGCCTCAACAATCAGCTAGGCTTTATGGTCGTCGGCGTCGGAGTGGGGAGCGAACTGGCCCTCAACGGGACGGCGTCCCACGCCTTTGCACACATTTTGTATAAGGCGCTACTCTTTATGGCAATGGGCGCCGTTATAACGCGCGTCGGATCGTCCAAAGCATCTGATTTAGGGGCTCTTTATAAATCGATGCCCTATACGACTTTTTTCTGCATCATTGGCGCAGCAGCCATTTCTGCCTTTCCGCTCTTCAGCGGATTTGTCACCAAATCGCTCACGATGTCGGCCGTTGCCAAAGATCATTATACCGTCGTATGGTTTATCATGCTATTTGCATCAGCCGGCGTGCTCCATCACTCGGGTATCAAGATTCCCTACTACGGTTTCTTTGGTCACGACCGCGGCCTGCGCTGCAAAGAAGCGCCTCTCAACATGCTTATAGCCATGGGCATTACGGCTTTTGCCTGCGTTGCCGTGGGTGTATACCCGGAAGCGCTCTATTCGATCTTGCCCTATGCCGTTGACTACCAGCCCTATACGACAGACCACGTGCTGACCCAGCTACAGCTCCTGTTTTTCGCCCTGCTTTCCTTCGCGATCCTGGCGCGCAACCACCTAGAGCCCCCGGAAGTCCCGTCGACCATCCTAGACACCGATTGGATGTACCGGAAGGCGCTGCCTGCGGTCTTACACCCTCTCGGGCATGCAGTGCTCACCCTGCGCGACGGCTTTATCACAGCGGGTAAAGCGGCTGTCGGACAACTCCTTGCGGCGTTGAGTCACCCTCACAGGCACGACGGACTCTTCTCCCGCACCTGGACTACCAGCGGAAGCGTCCTATTAGCGCTGCTATTTCTCGGGTTATATTTCGTCTACTACGCCTAGCGCAGCGAGGCAGGCGCCTCTATAGAAAGCCAGCAAAGGCTAGCGCAACAACGACGACGCCGTGGTTTATTTCGCCGCTTTCCACAAGCGCGCGAATTTCAGCGGGATCGATCTCCAAGACATCGATATCTTCACCCGCATCCAACATCTGCACATCCGTCTTGCGCGCATCGCGCGCCAAGAAACTAAAGCACCAATTATCCTGCAGAGCCGGATTCGGCGCGACTTTGCCCAAAGGCACGATCTCTTCTGCCGTATAGCCGGTTTCCTCGAGCAATTCCCGAGCAGCCGCCTTCGCTGGATCTTCTCCGGATTCGACAACTCCTCCGGGTATCTCCAGACCCGTTTCCTCCGTGCCATGACGAAACTGGCGGACCATCACGACGCGACCCTGAGGACTAATAGCCACTACGTTGACCCAGTGGTTCATCTCCATCACGATAAAATCGTGTGCCTTTCCCGTGCGCGGCGATATCGAACGGTCTTCTCGCACCGAGAAAAAACGAAAGTCAGCGCGCTCTCGGCTCGCTATTTTCTCCCAGCGTTCGACCATATTAACCCGTTGTCCTCATGCCTGCCGCAACGCTTTGTATGCTTTGGCGCAGCAAGTCTCGTAGGGTTCCCTCCGCCTCTTCATCGCCGCCCTGCAACCGGCGCAGCAGGTCGATTTGAATAAGGTTGAGCGGGTCGACGTATGGATCTCTTTCAGCAATCGAACGCTGCAGCCAAGGCACGCCGTCAAGCAAGTCTTTTCGCCCCGTCATTTTTCCGAGTGCAAAACAGGTCTGGCGATATTCTTCGTCTAGCTTTTTCCATATGGCCTCTCCCTCCTGACGTCTCTGCATCAGCTTGCCATATTCGTAGGCCATATGCATGTCGGCTTTAGCTAGGGCAAGTTCGGCATTGTCGACCGTTCCGCGAAAGAAGCTCCATTCGTTATACATGCGCTGGAGTTCAGCCCAACCGTTCTGATGATTTTCCGCACACTCCGTCAGCGCGCTCCCCATTCCATACCACGCCGGAATAAGCGCCCGGCTTTGCGTCCAGGCAAAAACCCAGGGAATCGCTCGTAGCCCTTCGAGGGTAGCCGGTCCGGAACGACGCCTAGACGGTCGCGAACCTATGGGCAGGTCTTCGATCACGGCGATAGGCGTAGCCGAGCGAAAGTATTCGACAAATCCCGCCATTTCAACCAGATCCCGGTACGATTTATAGGCCCGATCTCCCAGCTGATGCGTCATCTCGACCCACGCCCCATCGGGCTCTCTCTCGAGCTGAGCCTCAACGAGAAAAGTCGCGGAGGTGATCTGTTCCAAGTGACGGAAGGCGATCTGAGCGTCGTCGTAGCGCGCTGCCAATACTTCTCCCTGCTCCGTCATCCGAATAGCTCCCCCCACGGTGTGCGGAGGAAGGGAAAGAATACTGCGGGCCGCCGGGCCGCCACCGCGACCAAGAGAGCCCCCACGACCGTGAAAAAATACGACCTGCACCCCGAAAGCTTCTCCAATGGCGTGTAGAGCTATCTGGGCCTGATACTGTCCCCAACAGGCGGCCAAATATCCGCCGTCTTTAGTGCTATCGGAATACCCAATCATAACGGTCTGCACGGCGCCTGATTCGCGCACTCGCTCGGCATATTTATCGCAGGCCAAAAGCTGCTTGAGGACATCGCCACCCCGCTGCAGGTCGTCAATGGTCTCAAAGAGCGGCACAATGCCCGCACTGCCTACGCCCAGCGCTTGAGTCCCCGCTTCCCGCGCCGTCCAGTGTAGCAGCCAGAGGACCTCCAACACATCGCTGGGATGGTGGGTCATACTGATGACATGCCCACCCAAGACCTCATGCCCATGCAGTTGAACCGTCCGCGTCAATAGGCGAAAAAGCGCGAGCGCTTCGGCCGTTTGCCCTGAGAGAGCCGCTTCGTCCGGGGCGACATATGCGCCGAGCGTATCAACTAAGATCGCCTGTCGCTCGTCCTCTGAAAGACGGAGATAATCGACGTCATCTCGAAGAGCGCTCATTAATTCGGCAACGACCTGTTCGTATACGCTGGAATCTTGCCGCACATCGAGACGAGCCATATGGAAGCCGAAGATATGGATACGGCACAGCCAGTCTTTAACGGCAGTAGAAGCAACTACCCCCGCGCCGTGATCAATCAAGCTCTGGTAAACGCGCTGAATATCGCGCTCCAACTCCTCGGCGCGATGATAGGCGCCCTCTTGCTCGACATCGTCAATAGATGCAACGGTCTGCTGCAGTCTCCACCGCACAACGCGTAAAAACCGCCGGTAGACCTCAAAGGGTGAAACCCGCTCTAGCTTAGAGATAAGGTTGGGCCACTGAGATAGGGCCCGCTCCAAAGCCTCTCTGAGCTCATCGCTAATCTCAACCCAATGGGTCGACATACTCAGCAGGCGTATAGCGGCCTGACACTCCGCTAAATGAGCCTCTAACGCTGCGCGGCGCAGCGTGCCGAGCGTCTGTTCTGTTATATCACTTGTGACGAATGGATTACCGTCGCGATCACCGCCGATCCAGCTGCCAAAATGGAGAAAGCGCGGCTGATTAAACTCCGTTCCGGGATAATATCGCTCAAGTCCG
>CALDFW010000064.1 GCA_937942165.1 uncultured bacterium
CAAGAGAGACGCCGCAGAAAAAATGAGACCTCGACGTACATCGCGCTGCAAAAATAGGTACACGATGATCGCCCCGAGCAGAGTAATTCCAACGCTGCGAATGTAATAGGCGAACACAGCGAGAACAAAGCCGGCCAGAAGTTCGCGATTGCCTCGTATGCCCTCTCGCTGAACGCCGCGCTGCAGCAGCCATAGCGCAGCCAACGAGACGGTGAGGAAGGGAGCCTCAGACATGACCTGATGCGAGAAGTGAAGCAGCAGCGGCCCAAAGTGATGGCCGCTGGCATCTGTCGTCAGATAGCTCTGTCCCGCCGTCACGCTCAGCCCCACGACCGCAATCGATGGCAGCGCACCCATTCTGTCGCGCATCAGCAGATAGAGCATGCCCATACCCACTGAAAACAAAAGCAGCACCCACGCCTTCATTGGCGTCCACTCTCCGGGGAATAAAAGCTCAACCGGCGCGAGCAAAAGAGGAAAGCCGAAGGGATATTTCGTCGCGGGCTGTGGATTGGGATCGTTGAGATGAACCAATCCCTCCCCCTGGGCAAGACTCCGCGCCAGCGTGATAAACTCGGTGTTGTCCCCGCTGAGCGAGAGTTTCGGGTCGAATGTCCACGTCCCTACCAATAGCGTGCACAATACCACAAACGCCGGTATGAGACGACGCCCTTGCGCGCTGTCGGCAAACGCATTGAATCTCTCGACAAGAGATTGGTTCAACGCTGGATGTACGACCGCTGCGCCAGCCGGCTTTTTATCTTTTCGGCGGCTCTTTTTCATCGAAAGAATACCCCGTAGAAGTTTTTGGAGGATGGGAACATATATCGCACGTAGGTGCGACCTAGATCCATACTAGTCCCCGGGCGGCATATGGGCCGCCACTACTGTATCAAGCGCAGCCATGTGGGCGGCAACTCGCACGTCCATCGACTGTTCCGTGGGCGTTTCTACGGTTAGACAATGGTCCGTATAACCGTAGAAAAGTTCAATGGGAACACCCTCACCTCTCAGCTCTTTTGCCCGCGCTTCATCGGGTAGCACAACCCCTCCAACCGCCGGCAAACCCTCTATTTCACTACTCAGATTAAGTGGGCAAACTCGCCCTACCGCAGCAACGACGCGAGTCCCCATAAGCGGTGCTCCGCGGCGCATTTCATACAGATAGAAACCCGGGCTTTCCCAATCCTCGTGAAAATCGCACACAAACTCAAAGCGACGGTCTCGCACCCAGTCTTTAACAACTCGTATTTCGGGCACGTCGTCGCGCCCCCACGCCCAGTTGACGTCTACATCCTGTGCGTTGTGTCGAGTATTGTGCACATAGCCATGGGCATTGAGGCAGATGATCACTTCAAAACTAAAATGCGCCAGCCAATCGGCAACGTCTCGCTGCAAAAAGGCCAGAGCGGCTTCGACACCGGCCGGCTCATCGCCGTGCGTGCCTCCAGTCAGCAGGACAGTTGGCACGTCGTCGCGCAGCGACCGGCGCACCAATACAATCGGATAGCCAGCGATTTCCGCAAGCGTGTGCAGCTGGCAATCGGCACCCAGTGCTCCATTAACGCGCTCCATAAGTTGAGCGTAGTCGCGTCGAGTGCTCATCGCGAAAAAAATGCCTCTGCGTCATCCTGTGGCTCATAGCCCAGCAGCGTGCGCGTCTCTTCTAAATCAAACACGCGACGACCGTTGTCACTGACGACATACGCGAGCATATAGCGCGCATCCACTTCCAGCGCTCTCCTGTGCGCCTGCACGCAGTCGCGGTGGCTGAGAAACATCGCACGCATATACTCTTCGGCCGAAGTGCCGCGCATGACGGTCGGATCATTCTCCGGAATCGTCCAGCCAATGCGCAGCCCAATAAAGGACAGTCCGCGCTGTTCGCTATAGAGTTTACCCAAGTGCTCGCCAAAGAGCTTGGAAACGGCGTAGAGCGAATCTGGATTCGGCGCATCACCGAGTTTCATCGCCATCGGCTTTTGTGGATCGAGCGTCTCGGGCGTGCTCAGTATACTGTTGCCGTGCATAGTGTGATTGGTCGAAGCGAACACCATTCTCTGTACGCCAGCGCGCACGCATTCTTCCATCACCTGGTACATCGCCTCTATATTGTGCTCGCGCACGCTTGCCCAGGGCGCCATCGGGCTCGGATCAGCCGCTAGGTGAATGACGGCATCTAGCCCCTCAAACGCGCCCTCGACCTGAGCCGGTTGATCAAAGTGCACAAGCGTCGTGGGAAAATCTACCTCTCGGCGCGAAAATGCCTTGAGCTCGTATCGGTCTGCTAAGCCCGCCATGAGAACGCGGCCAATCGAACCGTTGGCTCCAGTAATGCCGACTCGCTGTATTCTATCCATTTGCAATGCTCCACCTGTGCGTCCGTTGATCCGTCGTGCACTCCGTTACGAGAGGTTTCTCCGTGGCTCTACCTTGACCCTCTTTTTTTACCATCCTACTTTAGGCGAAAATCGCATTGCAGGATACGCAGACAAATGTAATACGCCCTCTCCAAGTATCCCACAGCGGACTCCACAACAGAGAAAAAGAAAAACAAGACACCATGAACAAAACGCCACAGACCAATTTACTGTATATCCACTCAGATCAGCACAGCCCTTATGTCAATGGGTGCTACGGCGACCCGCTTGTGCGCACGCCTCACCTCGACGAGCTCGCCGCACAGGGCGTCGTATTTGACCATACCTACTGCCCTTCTCCCATCTGCGTGCCGTCGCGCATGTCCATGCTATCGGGTCGACATCCACACGAAAACGGCGTGTGGACCAACAACCAAATACTCGACTCAGGCATCCCCACGTTAGCACATGCCATGGGAGCGGGCGGCTACCAACCCGTCCTCATAGGGCGCATGCATTCCAACGGCCCCGACCAGCTGCGCGGCTATGCCGAACGACTCGTCGGCGACCACGGTCCCAATCAAATGGGCGGGCGCGGCGTAGACCACGGCTTTCTCTCTGGCACGGCCGGTCCCGGACGCGTCAGTCTCGAAAAGGCGGGACACGGTCAGAGCGCCTATCAGGTGCACGACGAGGATGTAACCGCTGCAACTATAGATTTCTTTAACAGACTCGGCGTCAAAAAGCGCGCAGGCCAGCCCGCTGAACCGTTCTCGCTCGCGGTCGGCCTTATGCTCCCACACCAGCCTTTTGTCGCGCGGCGCGCCGACTACGAATACTACTATGAAAACATGTTTCCACCCAGAACGCTCGAGCCCTTTGGCGATCACTTACATCCACATATCAAAGCATGGCGTTCAGATTGCGGTATCGAAGCTGTAAGCGAGGAAGAAATACGGCGTGCTCGCGCCGCCTACTGGGCACTGGTCGAGCGCATGGACGTGCTCATTGGCCAAATTCTGGCTGCCCTGCGCGAAAACGATCTAGCCGATAATACGCTTATCGTGTACACCTCAGACCACGGTGAACAGGTTGGCGAACACGGACTGTGGTGGAAGCAAACCTTTTACGAAGACTCCGTAAAAGTGCCGGCCATCCTCTCTTGGCCTGGACAGCTGCCGGCCGGCGTCCGCAGCCAACGCGTCATTTCCTCACTCGATTTAAATGCCACCATGCTCGATGCGCTGGACTGCCCTGCTCTGCCGGCTTCGCGCGGACGCAGCCTGCTGCCGCTGCTGCGCGGCGAGACGACGACGTGGGACGACGTGGCCTTTTCCGAACTGTGCTACGACGCAGCCGGCGCCGGTGGACCCTTTCCCGTCGAGGGCACCTTCCAGCGCATGATTCGACGCGGACCGTGGAAGCTCGTCTACTATCACGGTCTGCCGTCGCAGCTGTTTAACCTGGAGGAGGATCCGCGCGAGACGCGGGATCGCGCCACCGATCCTGCGTGCCAAGAAGTCGTAGCCGAGCTGACGGCCGAAGTCCTCAACGGCTGGAATCCAGAGGACATTTCGGCGCGCCTAGCCCAGTGGCGCGAAGAGAGCAAGGTGCTGGCAGGCTGGGGGCGCACCGTGCAGCCCCCCGATGTGTGCCGCTGGGACTTGCGTCCAGAAATGGACTTCCTAGATGAGCAGCAAATGGGTGACTAGAGGCATAGGCCGCACTCTTTAAAAGAAAAAGCGCTCCGCCGTCTCGCCTAGTATCTGTGCCCGATCTGCGTTGGAGAGAAAGTTCGTATGCTCTTCTATCAGCGCAATGCTCGCGGCATACGTGTATGCACCCTGCACCTGATAGGGACAGTCACTGGCCCACATCAGCCGGTCGGCGCCAAATGACCGATAAACCCGTTCAATAAGCGGCACCAGGTCTCCATAGGGTTCTCGCTTTGCT
>CALDFW010000065.1 GCA_937942165.1 uncultured bacterium
CCCCACCTTTAACGAAGAGGATGGATCCATGGCAGAGATGACCTCAGCTTCATTTTGGGACATGGAAGACTCTTTGGGAAGTTATCTGACCGAGATTGCAAGTTCAAGACCGCTTTCTGGATCAGACGAAGTAAACCTCGCTCGGCGTATTAAGGCTGGAGATGAGTCGGCGCGCAATCGCCTTGTCGAAGCTAATTTGCGTTTTGTAGTCAGCGTGGCTAAAGAATACCAAAATCGGGGCGTGCCATTACCCGATTTAATCAGCGCTGGAAATATGGGACTCATAACAGCGGCCGAACGCTTTGACGAGGAAAAGGGATTCAAGTTTATCTCCTACGCCGTTTGGTGGATTCGCCAGGCTATTCTCCAAACGCTCGCAGAACAATCCCGCACGGTTCGCCTTCCGCTGAATAAGATTGGACTTCTTTACAAAATCTCGAAGGCATCTCGGCATTTGCAACAGGAAAGGGCCGACGATCCCAATCCTGAGGAAATCGCAAGAGAGCTGGAAGTTTCCGTTGACGAGATTAAAGAAACAATGCTATCTGGCCGTTCAGTGCGCTCTCTGGATGCTAAATTCCGTGAAGAGGAAGACCAGAGCCTACTCGATGTACTTGCTGACGATAGGCAAGATTCGCCGGACAATGAAGTCATGCGCGGCTGCTTGCGTGGGCAAATAAATACTGCTTTAGACGGTTTGGTAGAGCGCGAGGCAGAAATCATAAGTCTCTATTTTGGGTTAGATGGTGAGGAACCCATGACCCTAGACCAAATTGGTGCGCGCTTTGGCTTGACTCGAGAGCGGGTACGACAAATAAAAGAGAAAGCCCTGCTTCGTCTTCGACACCCCAGTCGTTGTGATCGTTTGCGGACTTATAGCAATGCTTGATAAAAACACCCCTCCCCGGTTTTTCCCCTGGTTTCAGCATTTACTCACAGGAGGATTGGATGTCAGAAGATGTAATGGAGGAGGAGTTGTTACGGTCTATTGATGAGGTGGACGCTAAGCTACAGGACTTTCGCAAAAGGGTCCAAGCCGTATTAACTGACCTGCAGGGGGCTGGAAAAGAGGATACATCTCAGGCAGAAGGCGGAGCATAGATTAAATTTTAATTTCACGATAGAGGGGATGGGAAACCATCCCCTCTATTTTTGTTTTATTTTTTGTAATTAGTATTGGTTTACTTTACTTTTGGGAAATACTGTTCTCATAAGGCCTCACTATGCTAAATGACGAAGAAAAACTCCAAATTTGCAGGAAATACGCGCTTAAGTGCGGGATTTGCGAAACCGAAAATACGTACTTTCGACTCAAGAGGGACATTGTCAACTCTGCCAAACAAGAGGGAGACGGTCACGCACTAGCTTACAAATGGGGGAAACCTGGCTTTGACGAGGTGAATCCGCTAGACTTTTACTGGGGTGTGTGTCAGAAATGCAGCTATGCTGGCGAACTTGACGATGCCGGTTTTCGCCAGGCTGAGCGGAATATAAAGCAGTATAGAGAGGGGATTCATCCGGATGGGATGCGAAGTCTGCTTACCGGTATCTCAACTGGAAGCGGTATGGGGCAGGCTCTAAGTAAGCGACTTGGCGATGCTGACCCGCTTGTTGTAGTTGTTGCTCAATTCCACTTGGGCATTTACAGCCAGTGTTTGAGGCAAAAACCATTACCTGGAAATCTCGCTCGCTTTTATTTGCGTTTGGCTTGGATTTACAGAGATGCTGAAAAGTTCTATCCCAATTCAAGCATCGCTCAGATGGGTGCGAAATTTACCAAACTGAGTACCCGGTTTAAAATGGAGTTGCCAAAGCAAAAAGATTATCCAGTTATCCCAGAAATAGCGCTAACGGAAGAGGATGCACTGCGCTTTGCGCGTTCCTTTTTCGAACGGAATTACGAAACCCTGCGGGAAGCCAAAGTTGAGGATGAATTAAGGCTTCGCTTTCTGCTTGCCGAAATAGGCTACCGCTTGTACGAGCTTTCCAATGGGCCAGATGATTTCAAGAAGGCGGCAGCTTATTTCAGTGGTACTATGCAGCAGTGCCTGAGCATTGTTTCAGATAAATCGATCGTGGGTGGAGCGGTCAATCGCGCTAAAGAGATGTTGGAAAAGGCCGGTGAGCGGGGACGTGAATTGCGGATCCTGCATAAGAAAAGAGGGGGCGATAAAACAGAGGGGGCCGCAAAGGTCAAAAAGAAGAAGCCTCGAGCAGATGAAGGTGAATCAGTTAGTAATGGAGCGGAGCAAAAGAAAAAACTTCGCGCTGAGAAAAGTGGAAAAGATGCTAAGGGAGAGAAAAAAGCCGCTCTTGTAAAAGGAGAGAAGCCAAAGGAGGGCGAGTCCCCTGCGCGAGAGAGCAACAGTGCGGTGCGACAGGTGGCGATATTGAAGGCAGAAGTGGACAAGCTTCAGGTGCAAGTAAAAGAGCTGGAGGAAGACAATAGGCGGTGGAAACAAATGGCAGGCATTGATACAATAACTGGCCTTCCCTCGAAAGCTATGTTGGTTCGTATGGTATTGCCCAAGGTGCTGAAGGGACTAAAAGACAAAGGGCCTTATTCTTGTATGGTTGTAAGCCTAGATCAATTCGCCCACATAAACCAAGCTCACGGATGGAAGGTCGGCGATCGGATTCTTAAAGAGAGCGCACGCAAACTGGCTAAACTAACTGAAGGCAGTGCGGGAGCTGATTGGTATCGCCTAGATGGAGCCCACTTTGTCTTGTTGGGGGCGATGGATAATAATGCGGCCCGCCAAAGCTCTGCGGATTTAAGGAGAAGATTGGCCAACGAAAATGCTATTTTTGAACAGAAACAAATGTCAATGATGGCCAGTATTGGTCTAGTCTGCATTGATCGATTAACCACATCAGCAAACGAAGGTGCAGGTAAAGTATATGAAGCGCTGATGCATTCTTTGCACAGGGCAAAGGGCAAGGGTGGGAATACGGTTGAGATTCACAATGAGACAAAATTCTAAAGAGGGAACAATGAGGAAATGGACTACGGGTATATTTACCTCGATTGATGAAGAGGGCTTGGGAGCGGGTTTAGATGCAGTAAAAGAGCTGGGCGTTAAGACGGTGCACCTCCACGCCCCGGGCGCTGCTAATAGGACACTAGGTAGAATACGAGAAGTGCGCGATGAGTTTGCTGAGGCGGGTATTGAGATAACCGTCGTCTTTGTCGGCTTTCCAGAGGACGATTATACTACGCCTGAAACGGTCAAATCGTCAGTGGGACTAGTTCCTGCCCAAATGCGCGGCGAAAGGCTCAAAGAAACGCTTGAAATTGCCGATTATGCCTGTGAACTGGGGGTTGATGCTATTGGTATGCATTTGGGTTTTGTTCCCCCAGACCCACACGCTTCTGCCTTCCATGAAATCGTCGAAGCTACCCGCATTGTGTGCGATCATTGTGCCAAGAGCAACCAGTTTTTTCACCTTGAAACAGGTCAGGAAACGGCCGAGGAGCTAGCCCAGTTTATACAGGCGGTTGATCGGCCCAATTTAGCCGTGAATTTTGATCCTGCGAATATGATACTCTACGGTGCTGGAGATCCGCTAGAGGCGCTTGAAACTGTCGGTAAATACGTTCGCAGCGTGCATTGCAAGGATGCTAGCTATGAACGAAAGCCGGGCCAACACTGGGCAGAAGACGCCCCCTTGGGATCAGGTGATGTCAATATGGAGGCATTCCTGAGAGCTCTACATAAACTTGGCTACGAAGGGGCCCTCACTATTGAGAGGGAATACTCGCCGGATCAGGCCGGTGATATCCAGTCTGCATTAGCGCTACTCGAAACAATGCGCGAAGAGATCTTAGGGTAAAATGGCCGAAGATATACGATCCTGTATGGAATTCGCAGTGGATGCAGCTTGGCAAGCCGGAAAGATAACGCTGAGTCACTTTCAGTCCGGTGTAGAAGTGGATGCCAAAGCGGATCAATCACCCGTGACAATTGCCGATCGCGAAGCTGAAATAAAACTTCGCGAATTGATACGCCGCTATTATCCAAACGACGGAATCGAGGGGGAGGAATTTGGTCGAGAGGAAGGGACCTCAGGCTATTCTTGGTTATTGGATCCAATTGACGGAACCAAGTCCTTTGTTCAAGGAGTTCCTCTTTATGGCGTACTCCTTGCACGAGAAGGTGAAGGTGGTGTGGATGTCGGCTGTGTATATCTACCGGCATTAGATGAAATGGTGTGGGCCGGGCGCGGTGAAGGCTGTTGGTGGAATGGGCGCCGAGCAAGGGTGAGTGAAACGGAGAAGATTGAGGACGCCTGTATTTGCTTTACCTCCTGGATGAATTTCGGTACGTGTAAAAGAGATGCCGTTTGGGATAGGTTGACAGAGAGCGTTCGTTTAGTGCGAGGTTGGGGGGATTGCTATGGGCATATTCTCGTTGCAACCGGGCGCGCTGATGCGAGTTTTGACCCCGCCATGAACCCATGGGATTGCGGTCCCTTATTGCCGATCCTCGAGGAGGCGGGTGGCACCTTTACAGACTGGGATGGGAGAGCAACGGTGCGCGGAGAAGATGCTTTTTCTACGAATGGACACCTTTTCCAGACTGTGCTAGGCGCGCTAAATCCCTCGCACTGATTCAGCCCACTTGAATACTGCTCCCAATCGCTGGTCTGTATACGGTGCTCGCCTTGTTGCGACGACGTTGAGGGCTACGAGAAAGCACGACTGTACAGACGCGGCGGCTGCTATGGCCTTCGATTTCGTATTTGCCGTTTTTCCTGCGCTTCTTATCCTTTCCGCATTTATTGGTGCATTTGGCATTGCTCCAGAAGACTTCTCTCGCCTTTTAGATGACCTGGGCATCGTTCTGCCATTGGCGTTTATTGAGATTGTAGAGGAAAATATAGAGCACCTCGTAGACTCATCTCAGAGCCTATTATTTGCCGGTGTAATTGGAGTGATATGGTCTGCTTCAGCAAGTATGTCAACGACAATGACTGCATTGAATAGAGCACTTGGTTTGAAGGAGGGGCGATCTTTCGTGCAGCGTAGAATTCTTTCGTTTGTTCTTGTCTTTCTCTTTGGAATATCCCTATTCGGTCTGTCGAATCTGGTCATTTTCAGTGAACATATAGATGGTTTGTTTCAGGAGCAGGGGGAATATTCACAAGAAATCCCATCGGTTGCCGTGTTCTTAGGCAAGGTATCAGGTATCTTGGGTACATTGATGACTGCGGCCTTAATTTACCGGTATGTGCCCGCAGTAAAACAGGACTGGAGGGCCGTAGCTCCTGGAAGTGTACTATTTTTTGTGCTGTGGACCTGTGTCGTAGCTTTTTTCCGTTACTACGTACACAGTTTCAGCTATTATAGTCTAGTCTCTGGTGCACTAGGTGTTGTAATTGTTATTCTTCTTTCAGCCTATTTTGTCGCATTTACGCTTCTACTTGGTGGAGAACTCAATGCGGCTATTCTCCGTTTGCGCAGTGATAAATAGACTGAATTATGCGGTCCGGCTATCTTGCCAATAACATTTGTTTTTGCTTGACCTACCTCGTTCGTATTCGTAGGTTCGCCCTGTCTAAAGCGGATGAAGTTCATGTCAAATGGAGGGTGATTATGAAAGTTTTTGCGCTTGCGATTCTCGTTGCCGGAACGTTTGCCTGTGGGGGGGAAAGACCGGACGAACTCGGTCCATACGTGCAGAAATTAGTTGAATTAGATGCGAAGTACGTGGAAAAAATCGTGGAATACAAAGGATACCTAAGTACTCCAGGAATGGATCAAAAAGCAGCAGACATACAGCAGGTTATGAAGGAATTGCACGATGAGTTGGCTGCTTATCCGGAGATTGAGAACAAAAAAGTCAGTGCGATGAATAATAAGCTTAAGCGGACGATTGGAGATGCTGACAACGCTGGGGCTCGTAGGAAACTGGTTGAACCAGACGTGCCTACATTTGTGCCAAACGCACAGAGCGCAATTAAGATGGTGTTGGAAGAGCTAGTCATAGTCCACAACAACATGGAAAAAATGTGGGTTGACGAAGGTAAAACAGAGCCATTCCCCCTTAAATGGAATCAAATCAAAGTAGATTAATTTACTTAAATATTTCTTTTCTTTAATGCTTAAACAGCCCCTCCATGAATGGAGGGGCTGTTTCTATTGGATTTATATGCTTCCTACAAGAGATCAGATTTTAGACTTACTGAAAGCCCCTGATTATAGGGCCTTGAAAATGAAAGAATTGGCCACGAGATTAGACGTTACTCAGCCGGAGTATCGGAATTTTAGGGCCTCCCTGAAAGAGATGGTTGAAGAGGGCCTGCTCGTAAAGGGGAGCGGTAATCGATATGCCCATAAGAGTCACATCTCTGGGGACGTGGGTGCGTTGAGAGTACACAGAAAGGGGTTTGGTTTTGTTAGTGTGCCCGGAAAAGAGGCGGACTTTTTCATTGGTAAAGGGGAGATGAATGGAGCATTAGATGGGGATACGGTTCGGGTTGAATCAAGGGGGTACTGGTCAAGAGAAGGGCTTCCTCAAGGGTATATCAGCGAAATAATTGCTGAAAGCAAAAAAGAATTTATGGGTCTTTTAAGGCGACGTGGACAGCGTTGGATTGTAGATGTGGACGATGTGAGCCTGCCGCGGGATGTTTTTGTGGATATACAGGGGGTTGAAGACGCCGTTGAGGGATATAGAGTGACGGTCAAGATTATAGACCGAAAGAGTGAGTTCCGAGGCCTCGTAGGTGAGATAACAGACGTGTTGGGAGACCCCGAGTCAGCCCACTTAGATTATGATACGGTGGTTCGTCGTTTTTCAATCCAGGAAGCATTTTCTACAAACGCCTTAAATGATGCGAACGTTCGGAGGCATATAGGAGAAGAACTGGGGCGCCGGCGTGATCTTAGGTCACAGCCCTGCGTTACGATTGATCCTGAAGCTGCGCGAGATCATGATGATGCAGTGGCAATCGAGCGCACAGCAGAAAACGGATATCGCCTGTTTGTTCACATCGCAGATGTAAGTCATTACGTCAGAGAGGAAACCGCACTCGACAGGGAGGCTTTACAGAGGGGATGCAGCACCTATCTAATTGACCGAGTCGTCCATATGCTGCCTGAAGAACTGGCGGCTAAACAGTGCAGTCTCGTACCGGGCGAAGACCGACTGGCCCTTACGGTTCAAATTGAAATGGGAACCGACGGGCAAGTTATTCTCAGCGATATATACGAATCCGTTATCTGCAGCCAAGCACGGCTAAACTATGGGCAGGTACAGTCGATTATAGATGGAAATAAGACAGGAGATGATGGACTTGGGGAATGGAACGAACAGCTACGCTGGATGGCTGAACTCAGCCAATTGCGACAGCAAATCCGCTTAGAGAGGGGTAGCTTGGAACTGGATGTGCCAGAGGCTGTGATTGCGCTAGACGAAGAGGGGGAGCCGGTTTCTATTGGCCGCTATCCCAGGTGGGAGAGCAATCGGCTTATTGAAGAATTTATGTTAGTGGCAAACGAGTGTGTTGGTCGATTCTGTGCTAAGCGCAACGTGCCTGTTCTCTACCGCGTGCACGCACCTCCATCTACTGAAAAAGTAGAATCAGTATTTAAACTGTTAGACCGGGGACGAAAGCAGGGGAAAGCCAATATACAACCCCTGAAGCCGAAAGACTTTCAGCGACTTCTTAGTCAGGCTAATACCTTACCAAACGCTACGCTGTATTCTAAGCTACTATTACGATCCTTGTCTCGCGCTGAGTATAAACCAGAGGATGAAGGACATTTCGGGTTGGGTTGTGCCCAATATCTTCACTTTACTTCCCCAATCCGTAGATATCCAGATCTTCTTGTCCATAGAGCTTTGAAAAGAGCTCTGCGCGGAGACCCAAGTTGGAAAAATGACCGCAATTGGTGGTCAGATCTGGGCGAGTATGGCCGTCAAACCTCAACCCTTGAACGGAAGGCAGAAGCGGCTGAACGGACCTATAAGAGGATGAAGCAACTTCGCTATATGAAGCGCCATATAGGAGACGTTTTTGAAGGGTGTGTGTCTGGCGTGCTGCGCAGCGGATTCTTTGTTGAAATAGATGAGTTTTTGGTGGATGGATATGTCCCATCAAGCGATTTAAACCAACCCGTTGACTTTGATGGTGAAAAGCAGCGCTTAGTTTTACGTCGTTCGCGAAAGGCCATTGAACTGGGCATGCCTGTTCGGGTCGTCGTGTGTGCTGTCGATTTAAATGCCCTTGAGATGGACCTAGCGCTTGCCGAAGATGAAAATGCCTCACTGCTTGGCAGGCAGCACGTTGTAGGGGGATGGAGAAAAAAGAAGAAGGGAATGCGGAAAACAAAGAAGAAAAGAAAGGGGAGATAGCGTCGAATTGACCGCAGTCGACCGGAGGGCTAAGTTTGTTTTCGGAGGTTACTAATGCTCTTTAAGCTTTGTCTATTACTCCTAGTATTATTCCTCATATACAAGTATTATTTCAGACGTAAAAGAAGGGATAAAGCCCCTAAAACTAGTCGGGCTGAAGGGAATCATCGCTTTGACATAAGCCGGGTCGAAGAGGCGCAGTATCGCGATGTTGAGAGTTCGGTAAACGAAAGCGAAGAGCGTGAATAAAAAGAGCCGAAGTTCTCGTGGGGGCGGTAACCCTGAAGAGATTCGGGGAGAGATAGAAGAGGGATTTGTTCATCCTCTTTATCTTATTCACGGAGAGGAAGAATACGGAAGAACTGCGTTTGCAGATTGGTTGGTATCTCGGGTTGCGCCGGCAGAAGCGCGCGACTTTAATCTTGATACATTTCGCTCCGCGGATTTTGATCCACTAGACTTTCTCCACATGTACCAATCGTATCCTATGATGGCCGAAAGGCGCGTACTCGTTTTAACAGAATGTGAGAATCTGAGTGCCGATCAGTGTAAAGCGATCGAACCTGTAGTCGATCGGCCTGTCGATACGAGTTGTGTGGTCCTAATTGGTGGCAAAGTAGATTTACGACGCAGACTTTTTCAGCAAATTGGCAAGGGCGGAAAGGTCGCCGAGTTTAAACCTCCCTACGACCGTCAGTTGGCCGACTGGATAAGGCGCCAGGTTCGTAGTATGGGGCTGCGCATCGAACCGAGAGCTGTGGATCTCCTTCGCATGTATATAGGAAATAGCCCACGTGAAATAGTTGGAGAAATCGAAAAGATTTTAACCTATCTGGGGGATCGCAAAGCCCTCATCTCATCGGCGGCGGTGGAAGCAGTCACGGCTTCTTCAAAACAAGTCAATGTATTTGAATTGGCGGATGCGATAGGGGCACGTAAGACACGCGCCGCATTATCTATGCTTAATCGCTATTTGGACCAGGGAGAAGATGTGAATCGAGCCCTCGCCATGATCGTGAGACACTTTTCCCTCCTCTTGCGAATTAAGGTCCACATAGGTAAGGGGGCAGGTAAAGAGAACATTGCCAAATTAGTTGGGATTTCTCCTTTTTTTGCCGGCAATTATATGGACCAAGCAAAACAATACAGTTTAGGGTATCTATGGCGGTGCATGGGGCTGCTGAGGAGAGCTGATTGGCAGCTCCGTTCTTCTAGTCGTAAACAGGAGCGTGGGGTAATGGACCAGTTAATGGTCCATCTTTGCGGTGGACAATCGTGATGGACGCGCTTGACAGGGCGTTTCTTTCTTTTTTATCTTTTTATGTGAAACAAACTAAATTGCTGTAAATATTTGCTTTATGCAAAGAGGAGCTGGGGTTTATGGCAGGACCAATCGTTTTGACTGATGATAATTTTAGTTCAGAGGTAATGGAATCAGGGCAGCCGGTTCTCGTAGATTTTTGGGCCACATGGTGTGGTCCTTGTCGCATGATAGCTCCAATTGTTGAGGAGTTGAGCGATGAATACGAAGGCAAGGCAATGATAGCAAAGGTGGACGTGGATACGGCACAAAAGACGGCGCAGGAGTTTGGCATCCGCAGCATCCCGACTCTTTTGTTGTTTAAAGGGGGTAAAGTGGTTGAACAGATCATAGGTGCTGTCCCGAAGCAGCAAATAGTTGATAAGTTAGACGCGGCCCTGGCCGACTAATTTCAACGGCGGAATTTGTCAACCGACCCCAACAACTGAAATTGGGGTCGGTTTTTCGTTGAACGCGTGATGGATGAGATAATGTAATGGTCGGAGATCCCTTTTGGAGCAACATTTTTAAGCGGGAGCAGTCCGAGGAAGATGCGCTGTATGAGATCCTGACACAGATACCGATCTTTCAGGATTTTTCGCAAAGAGAGTTTAATAAAATACAGGGAATCCTACACCGCCGTTCCTGGGGCACGGGTGAAGCCATAGTGCAAGAGGGGAACCCAGGGTTTGGGATGTATATCATACTATCGGGGGACGTAGATATTGTCCATCAGGTCGAGGATGGCAGCATGCAAAAACTCGCTCAGCTGGGAGCGGGTGACTTTTTTGGCGAGCAGGCTCTTTTAGATGAATCTCCGAGAACTGCTGCCGCCATCGCAGCCAGTCCTTGCAAGGCAATTGGTTTTTTCCGGCCTGATCTACTAGAAGTTATCGAGAGTAATCCCAGATTGGGCTTAAAGATCGTGATGCGTCTTTCTCAGATGATTTCAGTCCGTTTACGCCATACCAATAGATTGCTCAAAGAAGCTCGTGAGCAAAATGCCCAACAAACTTAAGCCTCTGACTCAAAGAGCTGATTGAGCGTGCTATGAGCTCACCAACGTCTGTCATGCCGTTGCCCATTAGGATTCTATTAGCCCTGCTATTAATAGCTGGGCTATCCCTATTCCTGTACAAAATACACGGAGTTTTAGCGCCCTTTGTTTTGGCTTTTGTTCTGGCCTACGTGCTCGCTCCTATTATCGATCGACTGGAGGGCAGTGGCATTGGTAGGACGAGCAGTATATTGCTCGTCTTTCTCAGTGTCTTTTCACTTTTAGGCTTTGGAGTCTTTGCTGCGGGTAATAGGCTGACCGTCGAAGTGCGTGAACTGACGGATCGGATGCAGCGAAATGAATCCACCCAAAGTTTATTTTTGGTCCACAATAGGGGAGATGCTCCTCTATTTATTGATGGAGCCGAATGGGAATATGTAGATGGGAAACCCAACCAAACGTCCTTCGAGTTATCCAATGACGTCATATTGCCCTTAGAGGTGCTACCTGGTCAACAGCGTGGAATTTCAATTTCATTTATGCCGGATTCGCTCCTCTTTACTCAGGCGACCCTACGTCTTGAACTCGGGGGAGACAGAGCTGGACAATGGCTTGTCTTGCCGGTTGTCGGCAATCTGCGTCATGGAAACGAGAGAGTGCCTTCAGAGCTAGGACTAAAGGCGAGTGAGTATCAGATACGAGGCGTTGACCTTGAACCCAACTGGGTCGATATGGGAGAGGCTGGCCCCAACGTCTTTACTGATATTGGCAAGATGGCCGAGACGGTTCAACCGACCTTACAGTCTTATTGGGGAGATGATTTAGATCTGGTAACCCTAATAAAAGAACAGGGCGATACGCTCATTAACACTCTCTTGGGTAGTACGACCGTATTTCTGGGGGGGGTCGTTTCAGGTCTGACCTTTGTCGTTATCGTACCCTTTGTGGCGTTTTTCTTCCTCAAGGAGGGCCGCCAAATATCGCGGAAAGTCATAGAATTGGTTCCCAATGCCTATTTCGAATTATGCTTGAATTTGTTGCATCAGATTAACGGGCAAATCGGCGGCTATATTCGCGGCCAAATATTAGCGACCAGCGTAGTTGCCACACTCGCCATTAGCGGTCTCTCAATTATCGGGTTGCAATATGCTTTTCCCGTGGGTCTTTTGGCAGGCTTTGCGAATATGATTCCTTTTCTCGGGCCCCTTATTGGCATTATTTCCGCCTCTATAGTTGCTCTAGCGACCGGTGGAACGCTGGCAATGTCTCTGGTTGGAAAAGTGGTTGTTATCTTTCTAGTAATTCAGATTATCGACAATATCTTGATACAGCCAACCGTTGTTGCAAAGAGCGTCGAGATGCACCCCCTAATGGTTCTTTTTGTCGTGATGGTGGGCAGTCAGTTAATGGGGATCGTAGGTATGTTAATTGCCGTTCCGCTGACGGGCATACTTAAGGTTATTGTGCAGTCCATCTACGTTGGTATTCGCGGGTATAGACTGCAGTAATTGCCGACATTGCGTATATTCTTTTATCTGTTGGTGGGTTAGATTCTATGTGAATTCTGGACCGCACTGTTTTTGTGGGAGATTGCAATTGAATAACTCGATACAATTTGAAAGTTCCTTAGTTGATACTTGGGCCCAAAAAATTAACTCAGCCCGCAAACTTTACGGACAAGATAGCGCGTATGTAATTGGGATGATGACCGTTGTAGAATGGATGTCCACGTCATTGGAAGGGGGATCGGATTTTCAGGATGCCCTCAAGGCGAAAATTGAAGTAGGTGCGCCGAGTGTGATACCTGCTGGCAGCGGTGCTGCCGAGGGGCAAAAAGCAGTGAGTCGACCTTCGGACGTTCCCAGAGAAACGCTTGATGAAAATACGTGGATTAAGGGCGCCGTAAAATGGTTTAATAATGACAAGGGCTATGGATTTATTTCGACGGATAGTGAAGTTGATGTATTTGTCCACTGGCGTGATATTTCATCCTGGGACCGCAGCCTTGTCCAGGGGGATGAAGTGGAGTTTATGGTTACGCGCACTGCTAAAGGGTTTCAGGCTATCAACGTTATGAAAGCCGGTGGTGATGAAACTGGAGAAGCTGTTGAGGGTGCAGAGAGTGTGTCTGGAGAAACAGATGTGGAGGCAGGTATAGCCGACGGTGAGCAGGTCGAAGTTGGAGAGACGGATCTGACTACGGGAAGTTTTGTAGATCGGGATTGGAATGATGAAGACGATACGCCTCCCCAGTCTGCTTGAGAAAGGAATATTAATCGGCATATGCTGAAAAAAACACGCGTTGTTTGTTCGTTCTGCGGTAAAGGGGTTGAACAGGTCGAAAAAATTATACAGGGCCCTTCGGTGCATATTTGCAACGAATGCGTAGTTCTGTGTAATGACGTTCTTGATGAGGAAAACCCGCAAGATGTTCAAGAGGCAAACGGCCCTTTGCCTAAACCCGCTGAGATTAAAGCCCATTTAGACGAGCATATAATAGGGCAGGAGCGGGCCAAGAAAGCTCTATCTGTTGCGGTCTACAATCACTATAAGCGCGTGTATTCAGGGGCGTCTGATGTTGAACTAGCCAAGAGTAATATCCTGTTGATTGGACCAACGGGAACGGGTAAGACGCTGTTGGCCGAGTCCCTAGCGAGGGTGTTGCAGGTGCCCTTTGCCATTGTTGACGCTACGGTTTTGACAGAAGCAGGCTATGTCGGGGAAGACGTTGAAAATATCTTAGTGCGCATCCTTCAAGCTGCGGATTATGACGTGGGTCAGGCCGAGCGAGGGATTCTTTTTATCGACGAAGTTGATAAGATTGCAAGAAAGTCGGGCAACCCATCCATTACGCGCGATGTTTCGGGCGAAGGTGTCCAGCAGGAGTTGCTCAAGATCTTAGAGGGGACTGTTTCAGGCGTTCCTCCCAAAGGAGGCCGGAAACATCCAGAGCAGCCGCTGGTGCAGATAAACACTCGTAATATTCTCTTTATTTGTGGTGGTGCATTTGATGGTCTGGACACAATTATAAGCCATCGCTTGGGGAATCGGGCGATGGGCTTTGCTAGTGCTCATGAAGAAGTTGACGTGATCAATACAGACAATCTGTTTCCCTACGTCGAGCCAGAGGATTTGGTCCAATTTGGTCTCATACCCGAACTTATTGGTCGTCTTCCCGTCTTAAGCACGATGCATCCGTTAAGCGATAAGGCGCTGTATGATATTCTGCATCGACCGCGTAATGCGCTGATAAAACAGTACCAAAAACTTTTTGAGATGGATGGAGTCGAACTGCGATTCGACGAGGATGCATTGGCCAAGGTTGTTGAAGTCGCCCGGGCCAAAGAGATGGGCGCCCGCGGTTTACGGGCCGTTCTTGAAACGGTAATGTTTGAGGTGATGTTTGAGTTGCCTGCCCGTGATGACGTAAAAGAGTGCATTATTACGCGTGATTTCATAGAGCGCAAAGGTCCTCCAAACTATATTTTGCACCGTAAACGCGCTTAATTCAATCGCAGTGAAATATAAGATCCCCGCAAAAAGGTTAAGGCCGAATCTGCGGGGATTTTTTTATGGAGTTCGAGACCTTGGATAGAAGAACAAATTACCCAAGTCGTTGCCAGGGGGGCCATATACCGGTCTCAGCGGTCGCTATACATGACCAGGTGGTCTTGAGGGGGCGGTTAGTTGAATGGAATGGTAGGCGCGGCGAGTTGGGAGATCAAACGGGTCGGATTCGACTCAACTATGACGGAGATGCCTCTTTATGCACAGGGGATATAGTAGAGGTCTCAGGGATAAGCGAAGCAGATGGGGTGATTCGCGTTTCCGAGGTCCGCTGTCTGGCGCCGTGTCTGCGCGATCTCGCTGGTGGAGACTGGCTCCGTTTTCACGAGGGAGAAACATCCCTGATTGAGCGGTTAAAAGTGCGTTCCCGTATTCTTTCTTGCATTCGCCATTTTTTCTCTGAGCGGGATTATATCGAAGTTGAAACGCCTCACTTGCTAAATTATGCAGGCTGTGAGGAGCACATAGAGCAATTTGAAACGACCTATCGATCTTTAAAAGGGAGCGCTTCTCTCTATTTGGCTACTTCTCCAGAATTGTATATGAAGCGACTCTTGGGTGTTGGGTTGGAGCGATTTTATCAACTCGGCCGATGTTTTCGAAACGGGGAACGCTCATCTCAACACAATCCCGAGTTTACGATGGTGGAGTGGTACCAGGCCTATGCTAGTTACGAAGAAATAATGGAAGAAACAGAGGCGCTAGTTGCATCTATTTGGTCGAAGGTGGTTGGGCGAGAATCGCCGCTGTGGAAATCGGTGGTAGAAGAGAGGCCTTGGCGTAGAATAAGCGTTCGGGAAGCCTTTGAGCAATGGGTGGGTGTAGATATTGGAGACCATCATGAGCGAGAAGATTTATACAGGGCACTTCAAACAGCGGATTTTACGAGCGCAGTTTCTAGCGATACGTGGGATGATCTATTTAACAAAGCACTATTAGAAAAAATTGAACCTCAGTTAGCGCTCATAGGCCCTGTGTTTCTCTATGACTATCCTATAAAACTCGGGGCAATGGCGAAGGGAAAGGAGGGCGACGGGCGATGGGCCGAACGCGCCGAACTCTATTTAGCTGGCACGGAGTTGGCCAATGGCTATACTGAGCTTAACGACCCTGTCGAACAAAGGCGACGCTTTAATCATGCTCGGAGAGTACAGGGGGAGAGGCCGCTTGATGAGCAATTTCTGGAATCAATGGAACGCGCCATTCCCCCTGCTGGTGGAATGGCACTCGGAGTTGACCGGTTGGTTATGTTGGCAACTGAGGCGAGTTCAATTGACGATGTTCTAACTTTTCCTATGTCTTAATTGTCCTGAGCCGTTTCGCTTTCTGTCGCTTTTAATAGCAACTCATCAATGAGCCCGAACTCAATGCCTTCCTCTGCGGAAAGAAAGTAGTCCCGTTCAGTGACCATTTCAATTCGTTCAAGGGATTGTCCTGTATCTCCGACTAAGATGTCATTTAGTCTAGTGCGCCAGTTCATAATTTCCCTGGCATGAATCTCTATATCGGAAGCCTGACCCCCGACGCCCCCCCAGGGTTGATGCAGCATAAGTCGAGCGTGGGTTAGGGCGTGCCGCTTGCCTTTTGTGCCGCCGGCTAGTAAAATGGCGCTCATACTGTAGGCTTGGCCTACGCAGAGCGTTGCCACGTCGCAGGGAATGTGCTGCATCGTGTCGTATATGGCCAGACCGGCAGTGAGGCTGCCACCTGGGCTGTTAATATAAAGTGAGATGTCTTTTTTAGGATCTTCTGAAGCCAGAAAGAGCATTTGCGCGATTATTAGGTTGGCTTCGTTATCGTCGATAGGCGTCCCAATGAAGATGATACGCTCTTTCAACAGGCGAGAAAATATGTCGTAGGATCGCTCGCCCCGTCCTGTTTGCTCTATTACTACTGGTACTATCGCCATCACTCATCCCCATTAGAATTTTTTTCTGACTCAGACGATACCGGAAAAGCTTTTTGCTGTCAACCGGTTGAAGGGACTCCTCGCGTTGACACCCTCAGTTAAGAATCATACATTCCCTGTCGTAAAGAGTATAACCTCCACATCTTACCTAAGTGCTCACCTATGTCACAACAATTTGAATTTCCCAAACGCCCACCGGCGCCCCCCATCAATTTCAGCCCACGAATGGCCTTCACCGTAATTGGTGCCCTGCTCGTTTTATGGGGGTTGAGCGGCATTTATACCGTAGAACCGGACGAGAAAGCGGTCGTCCTGCGCTTTGGAAAAGTGCAGGACGTTGTCGACCCCGGGCTGCACTATCATCTGCCCTCTCCAATCGAGGTCGCACTTATTCGGTCCGTTACGCAAGTATACCGAGATGAAATCGGATTTCGAACGGTCGACCCAGGTCCCCCTGCACGGTATAGCAAGCGGGCTAAAGAATCTCTAATGCTAACGGGCGATGAAAACATAATCGATGTCGAGATGGTGGTGCAATACAGGATTGTCGATGTGAAAAAGACGCTGTTTTCGGCAGAAGGGTTAGGCGTATTTGAACGGGGCAGTTTTGGTTTAGTCCACGATGCTTCTGAAGCTGCACTCCGGCAGGTAATTGGAAGTCACACTATTGACGAGGCCCTAACTGAGGGCAAGCTCGAAATTCAAATTGAGATTAGAGACAAATTACAGCAACTATTCGAAGAGTATGACTGCGGTCTGGCCGTTGAGACGGTTCAACTGCAGACCGTGAGTGCGCCTGAGCAGGTAGATGCAGCTTTTAAAGATGTCGCCAGTGCCAAGGAAGACCGTGAGCGATTAGTTAACGAAGCGCGGGGTTATCAAAACGAAGTCATTCCTCAGGCAAGAGGGCAGGCGCAGCGCGTTTTGCGCTCGGCAGAAGCGTATCAGGTAGAACGTGTGCGCTCTGCCCAAGGTGATGCCGATCGGTTTAAACAGGTCTACAAAGAATACCGGAATGCACCCAACGTAACAGAAACGCGTCTTTATATCGAAACGATGGAGCGCATCCTGCCGAATATCAAAAAGTACATTGTGGATAATGAGGGGAAAGGAGGACTGCTCAACGTCCTCAATCTGACCGGAGGGGAGGGATCCAAATGAAAGCGCCAGCAGGCCTCATCGGGGCAATAGTAGTCGCTCTTTTCGCAATTAATCTCGTTTCTTTCACCGTAAACGAGGTCGAGCAGGTTATCGTTACGCAATTTGGTGAGCCCGTGCGGGTAATCGATCAGCCAGGTCTCTATTTTAAGATGCCGGATCCGGTGCAAAAGACCACGCGTTTCGAACGCTGGCTTTTAGACTACGATTCCACGCCCGAACCCATATACACCAAAGACAAGAAGATTCTCGTACTTGATAATTATGCTCGGTGGCGAATTTTCGATCCTCTTCTCTTTATGCGTGCTCTGCGTACGAAAGAGGAAGGATTGGCTCGCTTAGATGACATCATATACTCCGAAGTGCGCAAGGAATTAGGTCAGCATACCCTCTCTGAAATCGTCTCTGAGAACCGGGAAGCCCTCATGCATTTGGTGACTGAGCGCTCAGATGAAGCTGCTCGTGGCTACGGAATTGAGGTTGTGGACGTGCGAATAAAGAGAGCGGATTTACCACCTGAAAACGAAGCGGCCGTCTTTGATCGAATGAGGGCGGAGCGGGCACGTGAGGCTAAAACCTATCGCTCCGAAGGGGAAGAGCAGGCACTCACAATCCGGGCTGAGACGGACCTCACCGCCTCTCAGATTCTGGCCGAAGCTGAGGAGGAAGCCCAGCGCATTCGTGGTGCTGGAGACGCGGAAGCGTTGCGCACCTATGCAGCAGCCTATGAGGGTGCCGGCAAGTTTTACGAATTTACGCGCACGCTGGAGGCCTATGAAAAAGCCTTGAATGTGAATACCCATATTGTTTTGCCCGCTGATGGTGAATTCTTTAAGCTGTTGAAAGGCCGAAAAAACTAGCTCGTACCGTTAGCGACGGGAAAAGAGTGGAAATGCAGGCCGAGCATACAGTAGGGCCATGATTCTCGGTGTGACCGGGGGCATGGGAGTGGGTAAGTCAGCGCTGTCGCGCTACTTTGTCACTCTAGGAGCCCGTTCTCTGGATGCCGACAGGGTTGCGCATGATCTGCTGGAAGCAGGAGCTGGTCGAGCTTCTCTGTGCGCGTGCTTCGGCGCTGATATTGAAGATAAGAATGGCCAATTGGATCGGCGCCTGTTAGGACGCAGAGCGTTGGCTAGTAAAAGTAGTTTGCAGAAGCTATATGCCATTGTGCGGCCTTCGCTCGAAGCTGAATTGCGTTCCCGCCTAGGCACTCTCTCTAAAGAATCTCCCCCCAACATAGTCGTATTCGATGCGCCCTTACTGTATGAGTGGGGCATTGATGCGTGGACCGATTGCGTTGTTGTCGTCTATGCCGACCGAGAAATCCGAATCGAGCGAATTATGCGTCGAAGTGGACTCAGTCGTATCGAGATTGAGCGCAGGATGGCTTTGCAGATGGATGAAGATGAGAAGCGAGAGCGAGCAGACTTCACGGTAAATAACAGCGATGATCTCAATGCTTTGCATCAGCAGGCCGTAACTCTGTGGGTACAAATTACAGGAGCACCCCTATGAGTACAGTTTCCGGTGCGTTAAGAGAGACTCCACTTTTTGCTACTCATCGGGAAGCGGGGGGAAGACTGGTCGAATTTGCGGGCTGGAAGATGCCTGTCCAATACGAAGGAATCACAGCTGAACATGAAGCTGTTCGCAAGAGAGCGGGGATCTTTGACGTCTCCCATATGGGGCAGATTCGTGTTACGGGAAGTGAATCCGAGCGATTCCTAGACCAGTTGCTGCCCGCACCGGTGCGCCGCCTTTCGGATGGACAAATGCTCTATACGCCTCTGTGCAATACTCAAGGTAAGTGCGTAGACGATCTCGTGCTGTTCCGCTTTTCACACGACAACTATTTGTTGGTAGTAAATGCGGCGCGCACTGAAATAGATTGGGCGTGGGTGGGCAAACAGGCTTGTAGTGTTGCTGGCGTGCAATTGTCGAATGAGAGTGCAAGTACGGCGATGTTGGCCATTCAAGGTCCCATGTCGAGTGGGATTATGGAAAGCGCATCCGATGGTTTTTTGCAAAAAAAGCCGATAGGGTATTACCGGTTTTCCCAGGTTGAGGTGGCGGGGATTTCCTGTTTGGTCAGTCGCAATGGGTATACCGGAGAAGATGGATTTGAGCTAATGTGCGATTGGGCAGAAGCCCTGCCTTTATGGAACGCCTTTCGAAAGGCCGGCGCTGCGCCGTGTGGACTTGGAGCGAGAGATACGTTGCGTACGGAGATGGGCTACCCCCTCTATGGTCATGAGCTTACCGAAGAGACGACGCCGCTTGAAGCGGGTATAGGATGGACGCTCGACTTGGAAAAGCGGGCTCCCTTCGTAGGAAAAGAAGCGCTGAGGGCGTTAAAGGTATCTGGGCAGCACCGCCTGCTAAGAGGGCTACGTATGGTCGATCGAGGCATTCCCCGCGCGGGCTACGCCGTGGTAGATAGTCGGGATAGGGACATTGGCACGGTGAGTAGTGGAACTCAGTCTCCTTCTTTGGACCGGGGCATTGGCCTGGCGTTTATAGAGCGCGGCCATCATCGATATGGTAGTGAGGTGTACGTTAAGATTCGAAAACAGCTGGTAAAAGCAGAGGTGGTGCAACTACCCTTTGTTACTGCGAAAACAGTGAAATCATTGTCGATGGACGAGGTCTGATGATAGTGAACACTCGAGGTGAGCGGTCATTTGCAGAGCGGCATATTGGAGTTCGAAGAGAGCAGCTCGAAGCCATGGAGCAGGCGCTTGGCGTTGAGTCATTAGACCAGCTTATCGATCAGGCAATCCCTGAGGAAATTCGCTACAGGGGCACGCTAGATTGGGGGAGGCCAGTCGGGGAGAGCGAGCTCCTCAATCAGCTAAAGGTCATTGCAAGCGAAAATAAGGCCTACCGTTCCTTTATTGGCATGGGGTATACTGACTGTTTCACACCGCCGGTGATCGTTCGTAATATCCTTGAAAACCCCGGGTGGTATACTCAATATACCCCTTATCAATCTGAAATTGCGCAAGGGCGGTTGGAGGCCCTGCTAAATTTCCAAACCATGGTTTGTGATCTAACGAGGATGGAACTGAGTAATGCTTCCCTGCTCGACGAAGGTACGGCAGCTGCTGAGGCTATGGCGATGTTCCACGCAGTTCAGCGAAAAAATCCATCGGATGAATTTTTTATTGATGAGCGCTGCCATCCGCAGACGATTGAGGTTGTTCGAGCGCGGGCCGAAGCGCGCGGTTGGACGGTCTGGTCTGGAAAGGCTGAGGTGTGTGATCTTTCTCGGGGATTCTTCGGTCTTTTGGTTCAGTATCCGGCAACGGATGGCGAATTAATCGATTTTTCTCAGTTGGTTTCTCAGGCCCATGCTCAGGGCGCTTTAGTCGCCTTTGCCTGCGATCCACTTGCCTTATGTCTGCTGCGTCCACCGGGTGAATTGGGTGCAGATGCCGTGGTCGGAAGCACCCAGCGGCTGGGTATGCCGATGGGATATGGTGGTCCTCACGCTGCTTTCTTCGCCACGCGGAGCGACTACAGGCGACAGCTGCCTGGACGCGTTATTGGAGTATCGCGCGATGCCCACGGTCAACCAGCCCTACGCATGGCTCTGCAGACTCGTGAACAACACATCAAACGCGAACGGGCAACGAGTAAT
Organism: uncultured bacterium; assembly: GCA_937942165.1. Lineage (GTDB taxonomy): Bacteria > Latescibacterota > UBA2968 > UBA8231 > UBA8231. The sequence goes on from CALDFW010000065.1 coordinate 20,935, forward strand.
ATCTGCACGGCCCAAGTTTTACCAGCGGTGGTTGCTAGCATGTACGCTGTGTATCACGGCCCGGAGGGGCTCAAGGCAATCGCTCAGTGTATCCATGAGAAAACTCGGGCGCTGGGGGAAGTTTTGATTAAAAAGGGGTTTGCTCTACGGCACCGCCACTTTTTTGATACGTTGAGGATTGGCGGAGAGGTGGTTGATAGAGCGAGCGTCTCGCAGCGGTGTCGAGAAGTAGAAATTAATCTGCGTCTCCTGCCGGAGGGAGACTGGGGCATAACGTTGGACGAGACTGCCGATAGCGAGGACCTCCGTAAAGTCGTCTTTGCGCTGAGCGGAGAGTGGGTTGATTTACACCTAAGTTTTAAAGGGCAACAGGTGAATTGTATTCCGGATGATCACCAGCGTCAGAGTTCATTTTTAGATCATCCGGTTTTTCATGCCCATCGCTCCGAGACTCAAATGGTGCGGTATATTCACAAACTGCAGGGGCGAGATCTCTCCCTTACGCATTCGATGATCCCTCTAGGCTCGTGCACGATGAAGTTGAATGCAACGGTTGAGATGATGCCCATTACTTGGTCGGCCTTTGCCGATCTACATCCTTTCGTTCCGCTTGACCAGGCGGGTGGATATACCCGTATTTGCCGTGAATTGGTCCAAATGCTTAAAGCGGTCACGGGCTTTGCAGACGTATCCCTACAGCCCAACGCTGGTTCTCAGGGCGAATATGCGGGCCTGCGCGTTATTGGCGCCTATCACAAGGAGCGGGGAGAGGGGCAGCGAATTACCTGTCTAATTCCCTCTTCTGCACACGGAACTAACCCGGCGAGCGCCGTCATGGCGGGCATGCAGGTCGTAGTAGTGGCCTGTGACGAAAAGGGTAATATCGACCTGGAAGACCTGCGGGAAAAAGCAGCAGCTCACGCCGATACGTTAGCCGCCCTCATGGTGACGTATCCCTCCACGCACGGCGTATTTGAACGGGACATCAAAACGGTGTGCGAGACCGTACATGCCTACGGTGGACAGGTTTATATGGACGGAGCCAATATGAACGCCTTGGTTGGTCTCTGTCGCCCCGCTGACCTTGGTATGGACGTATGTCATTTAAACCTGCATAAAACCTTTTGTATACCGCACGGAGGGGGAGGGCCTGGTATGGGCCCCATTGCAGTGGCTGAGCACTTAAGCCCTTTTTTGCCCGGCCATCCGGTCATTTCTACGGGTGGTCCGAAGGCCATAGGTCCCGTTGCTGCAGCTCATTGGAGCAGCGCGTTGGTATTACTCATTTCGTGGGCTTATCTAAAGTTAATGGGGGAAGCGGTCGTAACGGCGACAAAGATTGCAATCTTAAATGCAAATTACGTAGCGCGGGCATTGGAAGGCGCCTTCAACGTACTCTATAAGGGGGATGACGGATGGGTCGCCCACGAGTGCATCTTAGATCTGAGATGGTGTAAAAAGGAAGCCGGCATTACCGTAGAAGACGTGGCAAAACGGCTGATTGACTACGGTTTTCATGCGCCGACCGTCTCTTTTCCCGTGGCCGACACTATGATGGTTGAACCAACGGAGAGCGAGGATCTAGCCGAGTTGGACCGCTTTTGTCAGGCCATGATTTCGATTCGCAGTGAAATCGATGCCGTGGTCGAGGGCCGCTGGGACAGGCACGACAATCCCTTGAAAAATGCCCCGCATACGCAGGCGGTATGCATGGGGGAAACGTGGGATAAATCCTATTCGCGTGAAGTTGGTGGGATGCCTGCTGCCTGGTCCCTCGAAAATAAGTTTTGGCCCACCGTTGGAAGATTGGACAATGCGCAGGGGGATCGAAATCTCATCTGTTCTTGTCCGCCACTAGAAGCATACGCCTAGAGGTAAAAT
>CALDFW010000066.1 GCA_937942165.1 uncultured bacterium
GAGGTTGGATACGTATCGCCCATCTTCCATCCGCAAGAAATTACCACCACCACTCCAAACGTAGTTGGCTATATCATATGGAGAGCAGCCATACACATCGTATAGGCCATCCTGGTCGACGTCTATGGTAAGCTTGGTCGCCTTTTCGAGCAATTCGTCCCACGTCCAGTCGGATGAGGGATACGCAACGCCATATTGATCAAATAGGTCTTTGTTATAAAAACACGTGATGGTACTACCCTTAACCGGCAGGCCATATAGCTTACCGTGATAACTGTAGGCATCTAAGCCTACTGGGTAATAATCTCCAACATCGACGCCATCGCGTTCAACTAAATTGTCGAGCTGTAATAGTTGTCCCGTACTGGATACTTGCGCCATCTGTCTCCAGTGCAGCACACATACATCCGGCGCATGCCCCGCATCCATGCCCGTTAGCAGCTTTTGCACGACATTGCGGCCGGGAACTACTTCTAAACGGAATCGCACATCGGGATGCTCGAGCCGATACTGCTCGGCAATTCGGCGATATAGTTGGGCTTCTTGTGGTGATCCATAAACCCAAACCGTAAGCATATCCTCGGCTGGATACCACTTCAACGAACGCGCCGCAACCGCCAGCACACCAATGACTACAATTCCGATCAACCAACCAACTAACCGCATACAACATCCTTCAGTAAAAGAAAAAGCCCATCCTTCAGACCGATAAACGGATGGGCCACAGAAAGTACGCTCACGCATACATGCATTCTCGGCTCGGAGTAAAATCCGAGCCGAGAATGCATTGAATCACACTAACGTCAATACAATGTATTGCGTGCTTAGAACTGGGCTTTGATCATACCCCAGCTAGAAGCTTCAACAGCAGTGGAACCGCCTTCTGGCCAAGCAATAGCCGGATCTAACGGAGCAATCAACAAGTCCATGTCAGCATGGCAGCAACCTTCGACCTGAGTTCCCCACTGGCCGATGCGGTTATCGCCTTCACCTTCGCCACCATCAACTTCGTTAACGATGAAACCAACGTGAATCGTCTCACCTTCAGTCAGATTGTGGATATTGACCTCAGCTTCGGTAGCTTCCGCATTCTTGGGCATGCTGCTAATCGGCTGAATTGAGACCTCGTAGGTGTAGGTGCTCTCGCCATACTCTTCACCTTCGAAGCTATAATCAACCGTGAACCACTGCGAGCCACTGGTCAACCAGGGCAGCGTCTTGTTCGGACGCAGCCACTCAAAGGTGCCTTCGACCGGCGGAAAAGCAAACTTGTAAGAGAAGCTCGTAGCCGTTTCGCCAGCGTTGTGCTGGTCACGGGCTTCGTGCAGTGCATTCACATCGATTTCCCAGCTGTCATCCCAGAAGAACTTACCCGGGTCCTGACGGCGAATAACGTGGATATCGTCGTATACACGGCTCGTCATATAGAGATTGTTGCTCGATTCGTTCCAACCGGCTAGGTGGCGAATGTTCAGCGAGCTGACATCGAGCTCTTCGATACCGGCAGCTTCAGCAAAACCATCCAGCGAATTCAGACGGTCATTCTGGAGACCGTATACATCAACGGGAACCATAGCCCAGTCGGCATCGCTACCGTCAATCACGGGTTGGTTACCGTCGGGGAACTGGACAGCAACCATCAGACCATTGTCATGGGCCTGTACGGAAAACGCACCAACCAAAACGGCTGTCGTCGCAATGATAAACTTCCTCATTGTGTTTCCTCCTCAATAAGAAAAGTGGTTAAAATACAAGTGAACGTGTTCAACTTCAGACTACACTCCATGTACTTCTTTTGCCTCCTTTCCTTCTCGATATCATGTAGAACACAAGCCCACATGAGATCGGTTAATGCTTTATTCGAGTCCAGCATACACTGTTATGAACGCCTGAGTCCCTGTGCTCGATTCCGCGTTAGCAAAGTCCTTGCGCTCTATTGAGAGACCAACTAGCGCCTTGATAACGTAGCCTTGATAAGCTGACCTATTGTTAAATTGCACGGCACCAAGTAGTGAACTGTAATCATTTACATCATTTTCCAGATCTTTAAAAATCACGTATTCAAAACCCGCTTGTAGTGAAGTAACCTTGAGCAAAGGCAATTCAACCAAGGTCGAAATCATTTCCGTCAGAGACTTATTTGTGCGCTGGGTGAATAGATCTCTACTCTGATTTATATACTCGCTTTTCCAACGCGGTTCGATACTAAAGCGACCTACATCGCGACGATAACTAACCTTGTTGATTAGTCCAAAAAAGAAATCTGACTTATCTAAGTTATATTGCTCGCGAAGCTGACGGTTCATCAACTGTCGGTAGAGCATATAATTAGCTTTGTTGGTCATTTTGAAGGTGCCAATATTCAAGCTATGCCCCACATACGACTGATTGACAAACGTATCGCGCGCAATAAGCTGATCTTCTATTCGCGTCAAACTCCCACCGCGTAGTGTATTATCCGGGGCCCACTGTAGAAGCGGGTTAGCTATATTATCTGCCACTTTTTTGTTCATTTGAAAGAGACGCACATTGCCATAGCGCGGCGAGCTACCATCATAGGTTAACAACACGTAGTCACTGTGATTACTCTGATCAGAGGAAATGAGTTCTTCGCGCAACAAACCAACCATCAGCCGCATACCTGGAAGTAGATTAACTCCACCATACGCATTGTATCCACGGTGATCCTTGCGATATGGATAGTCCGGCAGCTCATCGTTTTCGTACTGGTCAACCCAGAAATTATTATTCATATCCATGCCGAATAGAAACTCTGGACGATCGACGGAAAAACGCAGAAACGGCTCTTCGTAATCGGGCAAGGAGTTCATCTTGACTCGATTGTCGTTCTGGTTCAAATCTGGCAAGAAATCGTTATTCACATCCCAGCCAGGGAAAACCTGGCGGTCTGGCGCATTCCAGTCTGCTCGAAACGAATCAGGAATACGATCCTGGTCATCGTTGTCTTCGACTAGCTCGACTATGCTCCCGGGATGGGCGTAATCAATCCTTCCCTGAGTGTCGGTAACGAAAGACTGCGTATTGTAAAAAGGATCCATTGAATAGGCTTCGCCATAAGCGAAGAAACGATCAGATTTTTTAGATGCATTTATCATCCAAGCCGGAGATTTGCTCTTGCCGCGTATACCCGATATGGCTCGGTGGGATTCTTCTAACAGGTTGGGATATTTCCGATAGCTCCAACTCAGATCGTATTCAGCATATAGGTCGAGACCCCACAAATCCGACACATTCAACGTCCAACCAACAACACTAGTGGCCGTGGGCAAACCGTAGTTAAAGCTCACCGTGCGCAGGTTTGTGATGTCCTGAATGTTGCCTTCCGCTTGCGCGACCATTAACAGAACCGAGTCACCATTCCGGTCCGTTTGGCGATCTGAAGTCATCCATATCTGATAATCATTAGCAACAACAAGCTGAAATTCTACCCCCACAATTTCAGAGGCATCCCCCTTTGCGCGGTTGACAAAGGCCGGTGCATCAAAGTCATACGAAATGCGAATTTCTTCATCGCCATCTGCAGCAATATATCCTCTATTAATTACGCCACCTTCTATAACGGGTAGAAACCGCAACTCACTGCCTCGATCAACGGATCCGTCACGGTAAGTTATGACAATATCCGAGCCCGATGGGAAATAGGCCGCACCGCCTGTCTGATCGTCGGGCGAATCATCTCGTAAAACTACCCGTATTGTGGAAATGGTCTGATTTTGCCCAGTAGTTAACCCTCCGCGGAGCTGGTTTTCCACCAGATCATTTGACAGTGTATTCGAGTTGTGTGAATTAACGGCGTGTGCACCAATTTTCACAAAATCGCCCACTTGCGTCGCTATGCGGGTGCCGAATAGCGTCGTATTGTTAGTCTGAGATACTTCGACTCCCTGAGTTCCTCGCGGTCCAGTAAAACGAGCATATACAAGCGACACTTCGTGTTTATCGTTTGCTAGATCGAACTGAATACCATCTAAGCGCGGCTTAGAAAACGACATCGGAGTAAACGTCGTGCGCAAATTCGAACTAATAGTCAGTCCGTAGTGATACTGTCCTTTATGATCACCGGCAACAACCAATTCGGCAAACCAAGAGCGAAACCTATTGGCCTTAAACAACACATTACCAAATTCCTGACCACTAGTTTGACCACTGTTAAAAATCAGCCACCCTTGCGACATTCGATTGCCGTATAAATCATAAAAATAATCCCCACTCAAGCTAACATCGACAGGCCGCTTATAGGGCTCGCGCGCATAATTAGTATATTCCCACTGCCGCCAGCGGTACTCTGGATAGAGTTCTTGAGGAACATACCAGCGCCGCACGGCGGGATCAATTGAGCCAATAGACACATCAATCCCTTGGGGGGCATAGTTAACATCGTTTCTGTACTGCTGTCCCAGCAGCGTCCCATAGTTGATTTGACCCTCTGCCGAACAGCAGAGCAGCATGAGAAAAAACAAGCTATGGCGGTACAATTTATGCATAAAATTCCCTGCCCAATTAAGACCTCGGCTAATAGGCGACCGAAATGATACCGGTAGCCATCTTGCTCCCACCATCCACGTCAAGTTCAACCTGATACATATAAATACCCGGACTGACTATTACCCCACTATCATCACGACCGTCCCACGCCAGTTCGAACGATCCACTGCCCGTCAGATCATTCCCAATCTGATGTATTAAACGACCTGTCAAATCGAATAAGTTGACCACCACTTCTGAACTGCCTTCAACATTCCGCACGTCGTATTCAATGCGCACATCGTCGTTGATTCCATCTCCATTAGGCGTCAACACCTTTGATGATAACTGCACTTCGCTAATTAACTGACCACTCATCGGCGTGCGCACTGCCAGCGCATCTCCACCAAAGCGGAAGGTCGCATTCCCAGGTTTGATCTGCTGTTTTAACTCTGGTTCAGCGCTGTCATATACCCAACCGGTGAATTCCGTGCCAAACCGCAGCACTTTAGCATCAAATACCACTTCTATGCGCTTCTCGTTATCCTGCGGCGCCTCCAGCCGGTCGAAGCTCAGTACGATTCGATCCTCCTCAATCTCGGGAGAAAAACGATCCAGCATCTCGACGCCATCAACCAGTACCGAACGGACCACTTCTGCACGAGTTTGTGTGAAGATCTCTAGTTTATCAAACCCCTTGTCACCCGAATCTAGCAGAGGTCGCACTACATAGGTAAATGTGTGCACGTCGAAATTCTCTATCTCTAGCGGCCAAATCTCGCCTAAAACCTCCTGTGCAGCTGGCTGTTCATCAAATAGGAATTCCATCTCATCGATGCGTGGTGCGATTTGACCGCTACTGCGGAATAGCACCTGAAACTGTAAATAGCGCGTAGGACTCGGCGACTGCACGACTACACCGTCTATCCACTCTTCGCTCGCATATTGTTCATCGCGCAGTCCAGCGTCAAAGTCGTACGGCGGAGACCAAAGCGACCATGTTTCGCGATTGTATTCGCGCCGAATCTGACTATATAAACCCGAGTTATACGCACCGCGATACTCACTCTGCGTGACCTGTTCGAACTCACCCGTGCTACCTACGCGCCAAAAGATGTATGGCTGAGAGGTACTTCCTGTTCGCGTACGCAGCGTAATTTGGCTGCCCTCAGGAAACGCACCCTTCCAACGCACCTTACTCCAAGCAACGGGCTTACCAAAGTCAAGTATAGGACTGGTATAACTGGTGTTAGTAACAAAACCATCACCGTAAATTTCAAACTCAGCAATCTCCCAATCGCGTTCAGCGTTCACCGGACGTATTGCAATCCAACGCAAATCCCGCGTTGGGAAACGGTAATCAACTACGGCGTCCAAATTTTCCGTATTCCGCTGTAAGATATCCAATGCTGGATCGTTAGACGCAGTTAATGTTCGGTCAATATCATAGTACCATCGCTTCTCAGGCTCGCGTATACCCGGAGCGGAGACGAAAGGGGCCGTTCCATCAGCGACCCCAATCTCGTACCACTGAAGGTAGTTTTCTTCAAAACCCGGACGCGGGAAAAATCGAATGCGATTAATGGGTAGTTCTGCCCCCAGATTAATTATCAGATTTTTCACATAGCCGATATTAAGTCCCTGTAAACGAGGCGAAAACTCCACGCGTCGCAGTAGCGCTGTTGAGGGGTCCCCATCAATCAACACCTGTAGTGCCTTGGTCGCCTCGCGCGCGTATGAAGCACTCACACTGGAATTAATATGCCCCTTGCGATCAGCCAAGCTACGTGACAGGTTTTCGTTCGGGTCGACCCAAACGGGGCCTATGCTGTTATTTGCGTAGTCAATCATCGTATCGATACCTGCAACTTCTTGGGCAAACCCAATCGACCTCGTTGAAGTGACTACACCGTCCCTATCTACGATCAGATAGACGGCATTTTCCTCCGTCAACAAACCCTGCCAAGTGTTTCCATCCACTCCACCCAAACGAAATTCGGATCGAGCCCATGCCCCATCGACCAAAAGCAGAGACAACACTACAAGCATTAATTGCCGTATCATAATCACATCTCCGAGCTCAGATTACACATTAGTACGCCACGCCAAACGGCTGTACAGTGGCACTAGAACGCGCATCGCCTTCCACTCCAACTTGTAATAGATATAGACCAGGCGGGACTAGCACTCCCTCGTCATTGCGACCGTCCCAACTCAATCCAGGCTGACTCTCCGTGTTATACACACCGTTATCCGCGAGCCCAACAAAGAGTCGACGCACGCTCTGCCCCGCCAGATTAAAGATCTCTACCGTAACTTCTGCTTCACCAACAACAGCCAAAATCTCATAGCTCATCTTCAGATGATCATTCGCAGAATCGCCGTTGGGGGTTATCACCGTTGTCGATACGTCCAATGCACCAACCAAACTACCCGAGTTCACACTTGGACTCAGCACAGTGACGTCCGATTTGAAAGGGATGTCTGCATCGTCTAGCAGTGCCGCATCACCGGCAACAACGCCCTGGAAAGCATCTTCGGCTAACAGCAATACTCTACCTTCAAACGTGGTACTGAAGGAAAGTACGCGACTTACAAAGTGTACTTTTAACACGGAATCATTTTCCAACACGCGCGGAAACCGGACCACAAACCCGTCGTCTGTTATAGAAACAATCTCGACTTGATCCTCTACAGTAGGGCGATCCTGGGTAACAAACACATGATCGATGATCGCATTACCCACTCCGTCTAATATCTCAATCCGCTCAATACTCTTTACGCGAGTACCTGTAGTCAGTTCAAGCGTATCGAAACCCTGTATTTGCCCGCTGGTCATATCGGCACGCAACGCGTAGACAAAAGGTATATCCGTAGCAGCAGGCACTTCGCGCGGGAAGACCTCACCGAGAATTTCATCGGCAAGGGGCGGAGATGTAAAATCAAAAGAAAGCTGCTCTAATGCGTAGCTAGCCTCTAGGTCTTCGCTTAGAAAATCGACGCGAAATTGAATATAGCGACGAGGTCCAGGAGATAAGATAGGAACACCGATCGCACTCGTCCCATCCTCGATCGAATACGGCGAAGTCCAGGGACTCCAGTTTGCAAGATCATCGCGTACCGAACCGCGCTCCCACTCATCAGACTGACCACCCTTTTCAGGCAGGCGCAAATATTCACGCCGGCCTAACGGCTCCGTCGGATTGTTGACTGAAAGCGATATCTCCTCGGCATCCTTTAATCCCACGCGTTTGCGCGTATAGGCCAACGGATTCGGATCACTACCGCTGCGCGAACGAATCTGCATATCAACCAAGTTTGCACTGCCTGCCAACTGCTGCAACCATCGGAGACGCCCCCAGTTTGCCGGCGACCCCATATCAATCACGGGCGATATGTAGCGTGCCGTGGGGAAAAAGCCCTCGCCAAAAACCTGTAACTTTTCGATTTCAAACGGAATCGAAGATGTGGCACGAAGACGCAGGAAACGCAGGAGCCGAGGCGGGTCAATATTAATTTCTGTGACCGCATTCTTATTGTTGGTCTGTGTTTCATACAGTTCCCAAATCGGATTGCCCGCTTGTGTAAGAACCACTCCATCGTTGATGCTGACTTCAAAGTTTTTGAGGAAGTCTCCTTGAAATGGCGTTGCCGGTGCAGGGAACACGGTATTTCGAGGAAAGAAGCGAAGTTGATTCACGCCGAAACGCCCACCTAAATCCAATACGACCAACGTGCCAAGGACAAAGTTGCCCTTGCGCTCAAACGCACGTCCGTTGGGCGAAGCCGTAATAAGTTGGTCAAGCGTCGTACGCAGTTGTGCATCTGATATATCGAGCACCGTTGGGGCTGTCAGTCGCCCTCCTCGTTCACTTATCTGCGTAGCAATATTTTCACCATCGCCGACGCGGCCCGGCAATATGCTGCCGGGAAAATCAGCGCTAGAAAAATCAATTAGCTTCGAGGGCGTATTGCCTATTTCCGTAACGGTAGGATCTAGCGGCGAGCGATACTCGGGATCAATAGCGGAAAATACAACACCGCTTTCCACATCTCCCTCCCAGCTGATTTGCCCATCTTTGCCGAGAATCAATACCTCGGCAGCTTCTGCACAGGGCAACATTCCGAGCCATATCAGAAGGACACCTGACGCGCACCAACTCAGCAACTTGCTTCTCATACTCCTCATTCCCCGAATTGTCTCAATACGGCGTTTAAATCATCTTCCATAGCCTGTTGCACTTCCGCACGTCTCTTACGCGTCTCAAACAACCGACGAGAAATCTCGGCTTCTTCGGTGCGTCCCACTCGGTAGTACAGCTTACCGAGAAAAAAATGCGCTCGGAACCCATCGGGCTCTACGTCGCGCAAGCGCTCAAATATGGACAGGGCCTCCTCGAAACGCTCTTCAACGGCCAATAGTTTGCCCAGTTCCCACAGCGCCGGTACATGGTCTGCCTCGATTGCCAACACGGTATTCAACGCGGCCTCGGCCGTGGTTTTTTCACCACGCTCGACCAACAAAGCGGCCGAGCGCCAACCCGCCTCTACGCGCCAGTCCGGATGAGTACGCAGTAGTTCATACGCTGCCAACGCTTCGTCTATGCGGCCTACCGACGCACACAAACGAGCCAAGCTATAGCGCACTCGCGTGCTGTCAGGATCACTAGCCAGTGCGTCGCGATAGGCCACTAGCGCTCCTTCTATATCGCCCATGAGCAGCCGCGCATCACCCGTTACCCCCAACCAACGATCCCCTGCCGGGTCTTTTGTAACGAGTGCTTCATATTGCCTTGCAGCTTCGCGCGGCATATCTGCCAGCATATAGGCATTCGCCTGCTCAGCACGCATCTGTAGATCAAACAAATCAGCATCTTTTCCCTCAATTTGCTCATAGATTCGACCGGCACGCCGATAGTCTCCCATTTCACCGTAAAGCCGAGCCAATCCCACATACGCCTGAGCGGGTGCCGAATCAAAGGCTATAGCGGCTTCATACTCTCTAACGGCATTCGCATTCATTGCCAATCCCTCGTAGGCGCGTGCGCGTACCTGGCGTTCATACACCGTTCCCCGCTCCTGCCCAATGTGGTCCCCGCGATTCCAGACTACCACCGACAGCGCTAGAAAGACCCATAATAGCATCGCGCGCCGATCGGGTTGCCAACTTCTCTTCAATGAGGCCACACCCTGCGCAGCGGCGAGTAGTAGCACAGGCATAATGCCTGTCCGCAGCGAGGGATCCCCACCGTGCAGTGCGGTGCCTAGCGCTGCGACCAGACTCACCGCCAGTACGAAATAACCTTCTTTTCCCAGGCTGTGCCGCCAAAGGTCCGACAGCCCCAACAGCACCAAAGGACCGATTAGACCCAGGGGAAAAAACAGCCCCCAGTGCCACAGCAGCGCCTCTATGACGGTGCCCTCGACGGCCAAATAGGGATCTGCAAAATCTGACCACTCGCCGCCCCAAAAAAAGCGCGCAAGAGCCGATGGCCAAGCGGCCACAGGCACCAGTTGCAGCCCTCCCCACTCTGTGGTCCACTGTAGCACCAGCAACATGCCCAACAACCACCCTCCCAGCAGACGCACCGCATCGCGGACCTCTTTTCTTCCCACCCACCAACCGGCCACTGCAATCAGCAGAAACGCCGGCCCTGATAGCGCACCGGCCGACCCGAGCAAGAACCCTGATATGCTGGGATGAACGCGCCAAGCAACCAGCGACACCAACCCCAAGAGCAGCACGAACGCAGCCCATGGACCAGGATCGATCCGAAACTCCATGTATATAAATGGGCCGTAGAAAGCAGACATCAGGCCGGCCATGAAGCCCACTCCATTGCCCAACAGCGCCGTAGCCAACTTCCAAACTAGCAGGCAGTTGGCCACGCCGAAAACCAGTTGAATGCCAGACAGTGCCGTGCTGGAAATTCCCCAGCGACGCCATAGGTCCGCCATGGGACCGACGGCTTGTTCGGCCATCATCGTATGCAATGGCTCCTGACCAATCTGCCACGCATAGGCCATTCGCCACAGCAATGCCAAAATCCCGACAGCCGCTATGGCCAACGGCGAGACCCCGCTCTCTCGCTGCCAATTCACTTGGCCAATATCTCATAACGAGTTCGCATACTCTATTAGTTCAGGCCAGCAAATATGGTAATGAACGACTGACTCGTAAGACGAGCTTTCTGCTCAGAGAAGTCTTTACGCTCTAAAGACCAACCTACAAGCGCGCGCAATCGATAACCGAGATAGTCCGACTCATTGCTAAATTGGATTGCACCAACCAGCGAATTAAAATCCATAGAATCGTCTTCCATATCATTGAAATACATGTATTCAATGCCAGCCTGCAGCATGGTTAACTTCAAAATGGGCACCTGAAAAAGGGCCGAAGCTAGTTCCGTCAATGAAGTCTCGTCGTCATCTGAAAACAGTCCACGACTCTGCTTGCGAAACTCACTCTTGAAGCGAGGCTCTATAACGAAACGGCCTACATTACGGCGATAACTAATCTTGTTGATGACACCGAAGAAGAAGTCCGACTTGTCCAGCCCATACGCTTGGCGATTCTCTCGGCTCATTAACTGGTTAAAGTGCACGTAGTTCAGCTTGTTCATCATAGAAAATGAACCGCGCTGTAACGCGTGGCCGAGAAACGACTGGCTTATAAAGGTGTCTCGCGCGAGCAGCGGATCTTCTACCTGAGTGAGCTCACCGCCAAGCAGTGTGTTGTCCGGAGCCCACTGCAATAAATTATTGGGGATATCATCTTCAACTTTTTTCACCATCTGAAACACGCGCAAACGCCCCATACTAGGGGAATCACCGTCATAGGTCATCATACCGTATAGGCTATGGTTTTTCTGGTCAGACGAGATGAGTCCCTCACGCAGCAGTCCCATTGACACACTCATTTCAGGCGTGACATCCGCTTTACCATACACGTTATAGCCGCGGTGGTCCTTGCGATATGGATAGTCAGGGAGTTCGTCGTTCTCATACTGGTCTACCCAAAAGTTGTTGTTCATATCGACGCCAAAGAGAAACTCGGGACGATCCGATCCGTAGCGCAGGAAGGGCTCCTCATAGTCGGGCGTCACGTTCGAGCGAACCAAGTTGTCATTT
>CALDFW010000067.1 GCA_937942165.1 uncultured bacterium
CGTGCGCCTGCTCCGCGCCGGTTCATCACTCGTGATTCAGATAGGTGAGACGCGCTTGGCCGTCCGCCGCGACGATGCCGATGCCATCCGCGTGTGCGATGATACTGCGTTTGGCCATGTGGCTTCTGCCCATTCTATAGCTTCCTAAGTTACTTCCCACCCCGCGCCTCACCTTGCCCACTCTTGCGCTCATTGGCAACCCCAATACGGGCAAGACAACGCTCTTTAACGCGCTCACCGGCCTTTCCCAACGCGTCGGTAACTACCCAGGCGTAACGGTAGAACACAAAGTCGGCACGCTTACCTTTAGCGACGGTGCACACGCCGACTTGGTTGACCTGCCCGGCACATACAGTCTTTCCGCTCATTCTCCAGACGAAGCCGTTGTAGTAGACGCACTCCTTGGCCAAATACACGGCAGTGCTCCCATTGACGCCATATTGTATATCGCCGATGCGACCAACGTGCGCCGCAACTTCTACCTGCTCTCCCAGCTAGTCGAAAGTGACGTGCCGATCGTCATAGCGCTGAATATGACCGATCTGGCCGACGCCCGTTCAATACGCATTGACGCGGAGAGCATCAGCCAGCGACTCGGCCTAGCGATTATTCCGGTGGCCGCCAGCCGCAGTCAGGGCTTAGATACGCTGCGCGAGGCCGTGCAATCCGTCCTTGTCGAAGCACCCACACCCCGTAAAACGACGCCTGCACTGCCCTCCTCCGTGTTGGATTCCGTGCGCCAAATACAAACGCATTTCTCGACGGATGACTATGCCATGGGCCATGTGGAAGCGCTCCGCATGCTGGTAGATGCCGGTTCGGAGTTGGAAACGCGTGGGTTTAAGCGGGTGGATCCTTCTGATCTGCATGCATTAGACCACCTGCGCGATCAGGCATTTGGTCAGACTGAACCAGCCGAAGTGGAAAGCCAAGCACGCTATGCGTGGATTAACCACGTGCTCGAAAAGGCAGTAGAGCAGGTGGACGATATGCATGCAACCCCCTCTGATCGCATTGACGACGTTTTGACGCACCGCCTCTGGGGCGTCGGTTTCTTTGCGCTGCTCAATGCCGTTGTATTTCAGGCCATTTACGCTTGGTCGGGCCCTCTGATGGATGCGATTGACAGCGCGTTTGTCGGTTTAGGTGAATCCGTCGGCGGAGCTATCCCGGCCGGCCCGCTGCAGAGCCTCGTCGTAGACGGCATCATCTCAGGCGTCGGCGGCGTCCTCATATTCTTACCACAAATCGCCATCCTCTTTTTCTGCATTGCCATCTTAGAGGACTGTGGCTACATGGCGCGCGCCGCCATGCTTATGGATCGAGCCCTCAGTTTCTGCGGATTGTCTGGCAAATCCTTTATTCCCCTCCTATCCGGCTTCGCATGCGCCATACCTGGCATTATGGCCACGCGCACCATTTCAGACCGACGGGATCGACTGGCGACTATGTTGGTCGTGCCGCTTATGAGCTGCTCCGCTCGCCTCCCCGTTTACATCTTATTCATTGCTGCTTTTGTGCCGGAGCAAAGCTGGGCCGATGGATGGATCAACCTACAAGGTATAGCGCTCCTCGCGTTCTATAGCCTCGGTTTGATCGTTGCCATACCCATCGCGTTCTTGCTGAAGAAGACGCTACTCAAGGGATCTTCTCCTGCTTTCCTACTCGAACTGCCCTCATATAAATGGCCCAATCCGCGCACCGTCTTTCTCCGCGTTTACCACAGCAGCCGCGACTTTATACTCCGTGCGGGAAGTATCATACTAGCGACGACCATTGCCATGTGGGCGCTCGCCTATTTTCCACGGGATAGCGATATCGCCGCCCCGCAGCCTGCCCACATCGTAGACGGCGAGCAGAGCCCCGCTGAACTGTCAGAATCTCAGCGTGCAGCGGCGTTACTCGAAGCGAGTTATCTGGGAAGGGCCGGACACGTTATCGAACCCATTGTGAAACCGTTGGGGTGGGACTGGCGAATTGGCGTCGCCGTGATAGCGTCTTTCCCAGCGCGGGAAGTGGTCGTTTCAACCCTCGGCACTATTTACAGTCTGGGGGGAGATCAGGACGAGGAGTCAGAAGCGCTACGCACAGCTATGCGCAATGCCGTATGGCCCGACGGGCGAAAGGTGTTTAACGTGCCCGTCGCTCTCTCCATTATGGTCTTTTTTGCGCTCTGTGCACAGTGTGCGGCCACCATAGCGACGATCAAAAGAGAGACGCTTTCTTGGCGATGGGCCGCATTCTCCTTCTTCTATATGACGGGACTTGCCTACGTGGGTGCATTCTGCACCTATCAGGTGAGTATGGCTTTGGGATGGGGTGGTTAACGTGGATTGGCAGACCCCGGTAGCGGCGGGTATCGCCTTCCTCTCCGCTTCATATGCGCTCTGGTACTGGCTTAGGCCTATGCGAAGTGCGCCCACACCTGAACGCTCCCAAGAAGACTGCAGTGCCGAACGTCGAGAGGCGCTCTTACAAATAGAAGATGCGTGAATGTGTTTCAGGCACGTCGCGCAAAGCGCTGGCCTGAATACTGAGCGACCCATCCAGTTAGTTCGAGTTCCAACAGCGCAGCGGCGACTTCCGCGGAAGACAAATCCCGCCCCACCAGTGCATCTATATGCAGAGGTTCCCGATCCAATAGGGCCAAAACGCGGCCGGCAATGCCCGACGTTGGAGGCTCTTTTGCGGGCGCGGACTCGGACCATGCGTTCAGTTCTTCAAGTATGTCCTCGACGCCCTCGACAAGCTTGGCTCCATCTTTCAACAGCGCGTGACATCCGGCACTGCTGGCACGAAAAATCTCGCCGGGCACGGCAAATACCTCGCGCCCCTGTTCCGCAGCGCAGCGCGCAGTTATCAGCGCTCCGCTGCGCGCTGCCGCCTCAACGACGACGACGCCACGCGACAGTCCGCTAATGATTCGATTGCGCCGTGGAAAAGATCCGCGATCTGGCACGGCGCCCACGGGACGCTCTGAGACAATACCTCCCTGACGGAGTATGCTGCGATAGAGGTTTACATTAGATCGAGGATAGGGCTGATCAACCCCACTGCCCAATACGGCGACGGTTGTCCCTCCGGCTTCCAATGCGCCGCGGTGCGCAACAGCATCAATGCCCAAGGCCATTCCACTCACCACGCATAGACCTGCGCGAGCGAGACCAAAGGCCAGTTCACGAGCCGCCCGAAGTCCATATGGTGAGGGATGTCTCGTTCCAACAATGGCGACGGCGGGACGCTCCCAATCGAATGTTCCAAGCGAGTGCAGTGCAGAGGGCGGATCGTAAATTTCGGCGAGGGCTTGCGGGTAGGCTTCTTCGCTGCGCACGAGTATATCCCCGCCCAGCAAGCGCATGCGTCGCATTTGCTCGCGGCTCCATTCCAGATCGGCGCAAGTAGGTTTCTTTACGGAGGATTGGACGATGGCCTGCCACTGATCCAACGGAGCCTCCAGCGCGGCTCGTGCCGAACCGAACCCCTCCAGTAAGCGCTGCAGTAGGACGGGGCCAAGGCCGGCTACATGAGACAGCGCAAGGCAAGCCTGCCTTTCTGCGTCAAGCAGATCTATCGGTTTAGACAAATTTTGCTTTGAGCCGCCGCTCGATAGTCGATGGGACAAACTGGCTGACGTCGCCTCCCAGCTGAGCCACCTGGCGCACGACAGATGAGCTCAGGTACATATAATCGACCCGCGTCATAAGAAAGACCGTATCAAAGTCGGGCCACAGCGACCGATTGGTGAGCGCCATAGAGAATTCGTGCTCAAAGTCGGTTACGGCACGCAGACCGCGAACGGCCGTGCTAATTCCATTCCGACGCGCATAATCGACGGTAAGACCCTCATTGTAGTCGACCTCCACCTGCGGCCAGTGCTGCGTCGCCTCTGTGATCATTTCTAAGCTCTCTTCGAGTGAAAACAGCGGCGTCTTGTGTGGATTGATTGAGATGAGCACTGTAACTGAATCAAAGATATCCAAGGCCCGCTCTATGATATTGAGATGACCGTTTGTTATTGGATCAAAGCTGCCTGGGTAGATTGCCTTCTTCACGAGCAGCGCCTCCTCTACTGGCCTATTGATACATCGATGGCACTAGAAATACGCACGGCTTTATTATAGCTGTCGGCGCCGCTAACAGGCGTTAAAATGAGCTCACCTAGCGCGGCGACGTTACCTCTTGCGGAAACTCTATCTAGAAAGGATTGGATCTGTCCATACGAGCCCGTACCGACGAGGCGCCGGCGCCAGCGCGCCGGCCCTTCCTCTGCTGGAATTACGCTCTGCTCTCCCAAATCTATGTCGTCGATACCGCACAGGTCCGCCCAGTATTCAACCTCGGCAAAAAGCGCTTTCGCCCGAGCGGAATTCAGCGTTTCCAACACCGTCTTGCGCGCACTCTTCTCTTCGCCAGATAGGGATAGATGAGCGGATTGCTCGTCGGTTTTGCGCACGGTAGAAGCAATTTGCTCCAAGTGTTCAGACAGACCCTCTTCCACAGAGGCGATTGCCACATCTCCAGTGACGAAAACCGACAGTTGAAAGCGACCCGCTATGCATGAGACGAGCTCCAACTGGCTGTTGGGAGGGAGTTGCTTAACAATATCAATAGCGGAAAAACACGCCTTCGTACTCTCTATCGATTGCGCATATGAGGCCGCTGTAGCAACAACCTCGGCGCGATCTACAGGAAACTCATGTGCGGGCGCTGCATACATCGTATCGGCGGGTGTCCGTCGACGCTCTACGATCTGACCTTGCCCATCAGAAATCCCCTCTGAGGATTCAGAAAGTGTTTCGCGAACCTTCTCCTCGTTTTGAACCGGATGCTTTACGGTCTCAGCAGGAGATCGAACCGAGCGAAAAGAGTCCTTCATCAGGTCGCTCTCCATGGGCAGGTAATACAGCAGAACACACACTACCGCAGCGCTCAAGATCGCAGAAAACCAAAGGCCATTCTGGGCGAACCACCCTCGCCGGTTTCCATGTATGAGTTCAACTCGGATCAAAACGCCAGGCCTCTCTGAACAAGGCCCGCTGCAATAGCATATTCCGAACGCCGTGCAGGATCCCAGTCACTTGCAACCTCTCCCACCATTTCGGCAAGCGGATCGACAAGAGCCATCTCACACTGAAGGTGGTCTGCCAACTCTACACCCCAACCTTCCACGCTCCCTCCTGCACATCGAACGCATTCAATCCGACCGCCCACTGCGCCCACCAGTCGATCAACCCCTCCCCAAAGCACGTCCATAGCATTGTCATCTTCACTCCACCGACAGTGTGCAACCTGCATGGCCTCTCCCTGATCGACCAGGAGCATATACGCCTCGCTTTCCGCCCCGTATACCAACACTTCGCTACCGGCAATGCTTGAGAAGACACCGGCACCGTCTGCTGCATTGTACAGCGCAAACGCCGGCACATCCACATCAACTCGACGCATGCCTACCCGTTTACCCAGAGCGAGATATCCCGCAAGTGCACTGCGACGGACCGCAACAAATAGCCCCCACTCCGATTCCAACACGTAGTCCACGCTAAATGCATCCTGCTCACCCACGAGAAACTGTTCAGCTTCCCACTGCATGTGTTCACGCATTTCGCGCTCGCTGCCCGCTATCAATGCGCTCCTCTTAACGATAACAACGTTGGGGTCGAGCGCGAAACAGGTATTGGAAAAATCAACTTCGTATTCCTCACCCACCTCTCGCAGCACATCAACCAACTGCGCCTGCACGTCGGTCTCAGCCAAATCAGGCGCATTCGCACAAACGGGCAAATCAAACTCAACCAAGGCCAGCGGCTCTGTTCCACTGCGTCGCCGGCTCATTGATACCAACCAACCCCGATACCCCGATAAGTGGATACCTGTAGCCGTCTTTTCCCCGAAACCTAGCACGAATACATTCCTCGTTTTTCGCTATTTAACCCGTATAAACGGCGCAATTTTTTCTAGCGTAGCGGATCCGATACCTCTGACTTCTTGCAACTGTCGAACCGTTTTAAAAGGGCCATTTACACGCCGGTACTCAACAATGCGCACTGCCATCTTCTCGCCGATAGAAGGCAGCCTCTCGAGATCCTCTGTGGTGGCCGAGTTCAAATCAATAAACGTCGGCTCTGGTTCGACCAGCGGAACGTCTACTGCGGCACGCTCTACGCGGAAGTTTTCCAATTCCTCCGGTTCTCGTTTCTCAAACCACGCAGTCGCCACGCCTATACACAGAACGATTAGGAGACAAACCAACGCCATCCGTTCACGCTGATTGAACATGGAAAATACCTCTCGACAAGGCGATGAGCAAATCGAATTTGACGCCTATTTAGCGCAAGAAGAAGGTGCCCGAGAATTTCACTTCGCGCGTTTTGCGCAGCTTGTCTGTCAGCTTGTTGTCGTTGTCTTCCCAGCGAAAATTACCCGTACCGCGAAAGTTTTCGCTGAATTTGTAAGTGAGAGAAAGCTGCGTCTTAAACGTCGATTGGTCTGTTATGGGCGTGCGCGCTTCATTGCCGGTGCCATTTGCCCTAATCTCGTTAGAAACTCCAACCTCAAAGTTCAGCGTTACATTGCTCTTTAACTTGCCAAAGAGCGGTAGGCTGCGGGGCTTTAGATCGTATTTCACACTGAACGTCGTCGAAGCTCTCTCGCTGCCGGCCGTTCCGCGCAGAGGGGGTGCCCCCACAAGTGAGCTATCGTCAGAGACGACTTCAAAATCCTCACTCGTGGAAGAAGAAAGCACCCGTTCTACCGTGGTCGTGGGGCCCCAACGCCAACGGCCATTCCAAGAGAAGCGCATCTCGCGACTCATTCCTCGCGTGAGTAATTTACCGGGCTTGAGGCTGCCTTCACCCTCTCTGTTTTCCGTGCGCTCAAACTGCACGTTTACCTGGGCGCTATTGAGAACCTTCTTGATAAACGGCAGGCGGTCTGCGCGGCCCCACGTCAGGTTGAGGCGAGGATAAATCTGCTCTTGGGAAACCCTCATACGACTCTGTGCGCTGCCGCTGCGCTCGCTGGCCTGATCGCGCACGTTGACCTTGGCGCTCATCCCCAACGGCAGGCGCAGTCCCGTGTTGGCCTCTCGCTGCACGCTGCGTGCCCAGCTATCTTGGTTGGTCAGTCCCACGGCAGCGCGAGCGACCTGCAGCGAGTCGTCCAAGCCCAACTGATAAGAAAGAGACGGACGCTCGACCAAATTAAAGCGACGTCCCGTTGTATTGCGCCGCCAGTTGGCGTTGATTGGCTCGGCATAATTTCCTAGAAAACCCGCCAGGCGACGCAGAATAAATGGACTGCGCCGACGCGGCGCAGGCACATCGGATGTGTCCGAAGGGGAAAGACCGAGCGCCGAGCGCTCGCCTGGATCCATTTCAACGGGCTCTTCCCTCTTTTTCGATGACGCACTGCTGCGCCCTAAGCCGCGTAATAGAGTCGGCACTTTGACGCTGAAACGCGCCGATAGGTCATGCTGTGTGTCGATATCAAAAGGGGCAATAATGCGTCCAGAAACCGAATCGACGAGCGTAGTGCTGCGGCGCTGCGTCGGATCGTTCTGTTCGTTATAGCTCGCTTTAAACGTGTAGTTCTGATCTAACCACTGCACCAGACGCAAGGTAAACGTGACGTCAGCCGTTTGCTTTCTACCCACTTCGCGGCCAAAGCTCATCGCGCGCGGATCGAGCTTTTTACGCAAGTCTCGATCAATGCGCAAATTGTAGTCTGCAGAGAGCCCCGTTAGCGGATTGAGTTTGGCAGCATAGGTCTCATTAACGGTAAACGTCTCCTGACGCGTCGTATCGGCGTCCCCGCGCTGCAGTTTCTTCATGGCACGGCGACTGCCAGCAACCGTGTAGTTCATACTTGAAGGTAGAACGCGCAGACGCAGCTCCTGTAGGCCATCCGGAGCCGCGGAAGGCAACCAACCAAATGGACGAAAAGAGGGCTTGGGCAGCGGCATCCGGTAGCCGAAGTTAAACGTTTGGGAACTCTGGCGGTCTATTAGGCGGACGGGATCTGCCGATGACTCGCTCGAGTGAGAGAGCCGCATATTTATCTGGTCTATGGTCCAGCGCAGAAGCCAGTTTTTTCCCGGCCGACGACTGAGCGAAATATCGAAAAACTCTTTACTGCGCACGGCCTTCTGCTCTCGCTTCTCTTCTTTGGTCAACTCGACGTCTGCTCCGGCACCAAAGCGCGGCAGACTCTGCGAGCGGCTCATGTTAAACTTGACGGGAATAGAGAAACCCCAGCTACCGGGCAGCAGCTGGTGCAGCTGCGTCGTCGTCTGCACGCTGGCGCTCTGGTCTGTGCTATTGCCGCCCGTGCCGCTAAACGTGCGGAAATCTTCCTCTCTCCACTCGGCCTGCGAGTCCACGTTCATGAAATCGGCCAGCTTCGTATTGATCCGCGCATAGGCAGCTACCCCCGGATCGTTGCGCGCTTCGTCCAGGCGCAGTTCGTTCACAAAGATTCGTCCGCTATAGCGCTGGTTGTCGCTCCGGTTGCGCAGTCCAATACTCAGCTGTTTAATGGACTGCATGGACGGGCGACCACGCACTCTGTAGACCGCATTCATCCCGTCGCGCACGCTGGGCTGGCTGTAGTCCTGCTCAAGGGCATATTCTCGAACTTCTGGATCAAATCCGGCCACGCGCAGAGCGCTCAATTCATCCTCTCGCACAAACCGCTTTCCGTCCAGCGGTGCACCGCGCGCATCGACAACGAGGTACACGTGACGATAGCGTGGATCTTCTTCCGCCGCCGTTGGTGACTCATAAATCGCTTTGAGCTGGGATATTTCTAAGAGATCTACGTCGACCTTGTTGCCATCCCACCCAGAGCGCCCACCCTCCCAGCCGGGAAAAATTGGACTGATTACCTCGTAGTAATTAGTGCTATCGGCGCCAAAGCGTATAAAGAGCTCCAACTCGCTCGAATCCCCCTGCGCATACTCGGCATTGACGGTATCACCGTGCACATACATACGCAGCCGCTCATAGCTGGTGTAGTTTGCAGCTCGACTGAGGATTTTAGTCGCAGACATCTGATGCCCTGGCTCCAATCCCTCATACGCTAGCACGAGCGACTGTTCCCGTTCTCGCGTGCGCGACTGCGCGTTACGACGCAGCTTGACGCCGGGCGGAGGCTTATAGCTAAGGCTTTTGTCCGTGCCGACTACCGTAATATCCAACGCCTCGTCTTCCGATACGATAAACCGATCATTGAGACGAGCGATATCATCTTCCTGCCACTCGTTGCCTACGACTTCAATCAGCGCAACCTCTGCCAGCACTGTGGCTTCGTCCTCTAATAGGGGGCCACTGCTTAGCATGAGCCGGGCAAATTCTATGCGCGTTGAGTCGGGCAGCCCTACGCGTTCGGCGACATCCCCGTAAAGCGGCAGCCGCAGCTGGCGCCAGCCGTTGCTCTGCGTTCCGGGCACTTCATACTCGTCTTGAGACAAGTCGATTTGATAGTGGTAGTAGTTGTTGCGCTGGTCGAGCACGCCGTTGTTGTTCAGGTCTTCGGTATCGGGACGGTCTCCCGTTTCTAAGTCTACTTTGTTGCCCTGCGTTCCGTTGATGCGACTGTAGTCATTTTTGTTGCGCTGCGGCTCGTAGCGCCAGTTATCCCCTTCGGGATCATCGGCCGAGCGAGTCGGCCGCAGCGGATCCACAGTCGGATAGAGCCGAGTAAATGCCTCTTTTCGCTCTTGCAAAGAAAGCGTGGTATCAAAGGCCGCATCAGCTAGTAAGAGGTAGTGGTTTAGCTCGCCTTCGTCCGTGCGTCCGTCAATTCCTATATCTTCTTCTTTTGAGACAACTCCATCCCCGGTAGTGCGCCCGGGAAAGGGTTCGTCCTCCGTATCTAAACGCCCGTTAGCCACAAAGTCTTCGTTTATCTGATCGCCCAAATCTAAGTGCAGAACGCCCTCTTCACCGCGCACCCAAATCTCGACAAATTTAGACTGCGAAAAGTCATTTACGGACGTCAGTGCTGTCATGATTCCCCCCCAGGACTCGGGTGCATCCGGGAGCGGTCGCAGCGAGAGCGCAAGCACGTCCGTGTTGCGATTCTGCGCTTCGAGTTGGTCTTCTTGATTCGGCCATATTTCCGTGCGCTGCACGCCGTCAAATGGGTTAAACCAGCTCAGTTCACCGCGCGTCTCCTCGCTGTAGCGCTCGGCCATCGGCAAGCTAGATGGCACCCACCGCGTGCGGCCAATGCTGATACTAGTTGGCCGCTCACTTCCCTCAAAATCGTCTATATACCCCTGCCCCTTGGTATTGAGGTTGGGACGACTCTGCGCAATTTCAGCATCGAGAACAATCTCCGATGGAGCGGCCGTCTTTAACAGGGGCATCATGTCGACCACGCGCGTCAGAAGAGGCGCTTCGCGGCGGGCGCGCAAATCTAGGTTCCAAATAATGGAGCGCGTAGGCTCGGTGCCCACGCGGACTCGCCGTTCGCTGGAACGCTCGTTGTTGTAGATCATCGTGCTGCCAAGGCTTCCATCCCCGCCCCAGAACTCGTATTCTGTTCGCAGGCCCAACAGCGTCTTTTGCTGACTTCCCAAGCCCAGCAAATCTTCCGATTCAAACGAGATTTCGAGCTCGGCACCTGGATCGGCGACCTCCTGCGACACGTTGCCCACAAACGTGACGTTGCCGATAAAGTCGACGTTATAGTCCGTCCCACGCGTCAATCCACGGCCGTTCAACCGCACTTCGACCGTTTCGGGTCGCACGCCGCCAAAGACCCCTCCCAGACGAATGCGCTGCTCGCTCGACGAGGCACGCACCAAAATCTTGTAGCGACTGGCTTCTGTCTGATCGCGCTGCTGCTGACTGTCGTATACTTCTGGTATGACGTCGTTAATACGTCCGCGGTAGCTCGGGGCACGCGGATCAAAGGGCCGCTGATCGGGGAAGATTAGATGGCCTCGTATATCGTCTAGCCCGATATAGTCTGCATCGATAATTCGATCTGGAGGACTCCCGGGATCCTGACCGCGCTCGTCTAATCCCATGAGTCCGATATAGGCACTACCGCTCTGTGAAGGCTGATCTTCCTGACCGGACACCTCCTTGACGACATCGACGCGCAGCGTTCTGGGATCAAATTTGCGCCCAGCTCCAAACCCCGAGGCAATTCGATAGACGTTTTTCCACTCCAGATTCCAAGTTGGGAAGCCGGGTCGCGCATTGCGCGCTTTGATGAGTCTGAGCTGCAAACTATCGCCCGAGGCCGAGGTAAGACGAGCAGTTTCACGCTGAACAGGCCCGTCAAAGCCCGGATCTAGAGTCCGAAATCGAACTGCCAGCGCATACCCTTCGGATACGGGCCTCTCGAGAATGAGATAACCCGCTTCGGCGACGATCGTGTAGTCCTCGTCGGGGTCGAGCAATTCCCAAGTGCCCGTCTCAAAACAGCCGCTGTTTTGCAAGCGCGTCCCCGCCCCGTTAAAACACTGAATCTCAGCAGTGCCCAGCGTATCTGACGGATCGACCCAAGCCGCTCCGGGTTTGGCGTAGGTCTCAGCATCGTTATTCGTATTAAAATCGTTTACATATACTTCGAGTGCGTTGACGTCGACAAAGCTCTCGGGACTAAACTGAGCGCCTTCATTAAGTGCGCGAAAATCCGGCAGATTAGCGCGATAAAACTCGTGCAGAAAAAAGTAGGTATTGCGCAGATATTGATAGTCGCGCAGGGCCAGCGTGTCGACGCTCGCCCCCCCTTTAAACGTCTGGCGATTACTCTTGCTCTTCTCGTGGCTGGCCACCGTCGTAAAGGCCAGTGGTCCAAGATGTCCTTTGGCGCGAATGCCGAAGAGCCCCTTGTTCTGTTGACGAAATCCCACAAATCGCGTGCCTGGCAATTCCAACGTCGTATTGCCCGCCTGCACTTCCTGAAAAATGGCATCGTCCTCGCCCTTGTAATCGAGCTTGATCTGGTTGGCAATCTCGTCTCCCAAGCTACTGCTGAAAGCAGATCCAATGCTCTCCGTGTCCTGGTCGATGCGCACGTTAATCAGCTCGCCGACCTTGCCTTCGACCGAAAACTTGGACTCTTGATCAATACTCAACGAGGGGAATTTTGACGGGCGACCAATCGAAGTTTGCACCTCTCCATCCGTCCACTCACTGCGCCCAGAGACAATGATGGTGCGCGAACCGTTGAGGCGCAGACTGGGCCCTTCGTCCCCGATAAATCGGCGCAGGGGTTTGGGTGCGCTAAAGGGCACCGTCCATTCAAAACGGCTGCTTTTTTGCCGCCGCTGCTGTAGCGAAGTCTGGCGAAACGCGCGACGGACCTGCTTTTGCCACAGATCGCTGCGGCGTTGATCATATTCGAGCGCTAGATATTGATCTATCGAGATGCTGATGGGAGGCCCAGCAGAAAATCCGCTAACTAGTTGACTGTAGTGGGCGCCGAGCGAATCGACAACCACCTTATGAGATATGAGTTCTTGACGCCCGCGCAGCGGGAGCAGCGGTCGCTCCGTGCCCAGCGACGGGACGGCCTGTTGGAAGGAATCGCTCAGAGGCCCGTATAGTGGACTGAAGCGCAAGCTGGGCGTTCCGAGCACCTGCGTAGGCTGCACAAATACCAACGGCAAGCACACTGCCAACCAAAGACGAATCCACTGAAAGCGAAATAGGTACAATTTGACCGTCCGAACGCGCATTACAAGAAAATGGATGTACGATGCTCTACTGGACAAGCTAAAACGCAGTAGCAAAGCGCGATAAGCGGTCTCCGAAGGTCGATAGAAAGGCGAAGGCGGCCGCCCACAACCCAAAGGGCGCCGCATATGTTAGAAAACATAGCATGACGTCTCGATAATTACAAGGCGCACACCCATGCAAAAAGCGTTCCCGTAAAGTATGCAATTCGCTTTTTTTATAATTTCATCGGAGTCCTTATATTTGCAGGTACTTATGCGTATATCATTCCCTGCACTCACCGGCTTCATCCCGCGCACACTGGCCACGCGTAAACAAGCGGTTACGCTCTGTCACTCCGTTGAAACATCGCCCCGCATGGAGCGAACGACTTGAGTACACTCTCTCGCTACCTGCTTAAAGAACACGCATGGCCCTTTGCCCTGGGCTTTCTGCTCATTGTTTTTGTTCTGCTCATAGACGTAGCGCTGCAATTTATGGACCGCATCCTCAGCAAGGGGCTCGCAGCTGCTACGGCGCTACAGCTGCTGCTTTTCAACCTGGCGTGGATTATTGCACTGGCCGTACCAATGGCCGTGCTAATCGCCGTGCTCATGGCTTTTGCCAGACTAGCCGCCGACGGCGAAATCCTAGCCGCTAAAGCGTGCGGCATCAGCTTCTTCTCTCTGATAAGACCCGTCCTCCTAGCCGCCTCTGTCCTCTCTTTGCTCATGATTATTTTTAACGACCGCGTGCTGCCCGACTGGAATCACCGAGCTCGAACCATCTCTTCCAGTTTACAACGCACCAAAGCCGCTCTCGTTCTCAAACAAAAAGAAGGGATCTTTGTTCGCGCTCTCGGGGGATATAACCTTTTGATTCGCCAAGTTGACGAAGAAAACAATACGCTGAGTGGCATAACTCTATACGACGTGCTGCGTCCAGGCCCCCCCGTTGCCCTGCATGCCCAAAGCGGCCAGCTAGCGCTTTATGAAAACGGATCATACGCGCGTCTAAAACTCGAAGACGGCTACTACCATCGCATAGAATACGACGATCGGGAGCGGTCTCTCCTAGGGCGCTTCACAAGCCAAGTGCTACATATAAAAGATCCGCGGCGCGCATTTGAGAAACGCCAGTCAACCTATCGCAGCGATCGAGAGATGGATATAGCTAGCATGCGAGAGCACGTGCGAGAAAAACGCGCGGAACAGGAAGATGCACGGCGCGACCTCGACGCCACGATTCAGGAGATGCTCGAGCTCTTAGAACAGCCAGACGGCGCGCAGGCGATGGATTCGACGATTGTCAGCCCATTTGACGGGCTGTCTCTCGCCCGTGAAAAAGTGCGAAAAACTATTCGGCTCATCGATCGTCGCCAGGCGCAGATTGACGAGTTTCAGGTCGAAATTCACAAGAAGTTTTCCATTCCTGCAGCCTGTGTGATATTCGCCCTGCTCGGCGCTCCCTTGGGAGCGATCATACGTCGCCGCGGGGCGGCTGTCTCCGTTGGAACTAGCCTAGCGTTTTTCTGGATATACTGGATGTTCCTTATCGGCGGCGAAGAGTTGGCCGACCGCGGATTTATTGCTCCAGCTCTGGCCATGTGGTCTCCCAATATCGCATTCCTATGCATTGGCCTATTCCTTCTCTACGGCGTGACGCACGACCACTCGTGGAAAAACTGGCCCCGAAAAAATAAATAGGATGAATACGCTCGACTGGTATATCGTGCGGCGTCTAGCCCTCTGCCTCGGACTGGCTATCGTCAGCCTTATCCTCATCTCCGTCGTAATCGACCTGACTGAAAACATAGATACATTTATAGACTTCTCAGCGCAGCCACAGCAAATCGCGCTCTACTACGCGTACCGACTGCCCTATTGGACCATACTAACACTGCCCATTGCCGCACTGCTTGGATCGCTTTTCGCCCTAACTAGCTTTGCACGCCACAGCGAGATCGCGGCGATGAAAGCATTGGGAATCAGCCTTGGGCGCATTCTCATGCCCGTATTTATATGCGCGTCCGCTCTGAGTGCACTCGCTTTTTTCTTCACGGACTACGTCGTCCCACAAGCAACCCTGCAGCACAATAGGATCGACCGCGAAATTCGCTCTCAGCAGCGCAGTGATGGATCGCGGCGACAGGTCCTATTACAGGACCGCGACGGACAGCTGATTTTTGCCCGCAGCTACGACGCAAACCAGCGGCGCGCCGACGAGGTGTCCTGGGAACGGCTGCACAAAGGTAGGCCTATCGAGCGTCTCGTCGCCCGACATATCCAGTGGCAGGACAGCCTGTGGATCGCCTATGACGGACGGCACTACGCCTTCGGCGCGCGCGAACAGACTGAGACGGCCTTCGAGTCTTTTGTGCTGAACGAGATTTCATTAACGCCGTCTGACTTTGCGCGTCAGCACAAAGATCCCGACGAGATGAACTACGCCGAATTAGAAACCTTTATAGATAGAGCTACGCAGCGCGGAGAAGATGTGGCGCGTCAGCGCGTCGATTTACACTTAAAGATCTCTTTTCCAATGACCTGCTTTATCATTATCGCACTGGGCGCGACGCTTGGCGCGAACGCACGACGCACCGGGATGGCCAACAGCTTCGGCCTAGGCGTGCTGATCTGTTTTGCCTACTACAGCAGTTTAAAGGCAGGACAGGCTCTGGGCTGGAACGAAGTGATTGCACCCTGGCTGGGCGCCTGGATTGCCAACATCTTCTTTGCGCTCTTGGCCTTTGCACTAATTTGGCGCGCCCACAAATAAAAAAGCCGCCCGGTCATAGACCGGACGGCTTCGGGAGATCACGCTCTCTTTTCAACCAATCCCCTGCTCCAAATGATAAATTTTCAGCTTGAGATCGGCCGAACGACTCTTCCACTGCTCTAGCAAGGTATGCACTTTGTCCACCGCAGCGCCGTCCAGGCGCGTGCTCAAATCGACGAGCGACTGGGCAAGGCGCGCTACCTTTTCCTCAGAAGCACCGAACGTAAGTCGTTCGACGTGTCCAACTAAATCAGCCCCCGAGTTTGCATCGGCACGACGCACGGCATCGCGGAGAAACGAGCCGTGACGCCGCGCGAAAGCCTCATCTTCCCCACTGCGACTGAGGAGATGGCGCAGCAGTTCACAACCGGGCCCTGCAACCAAGACATCCGATGCCAAACGGACCAAGCGCTGCCAGAAACGAGTGCTCTCGGTATCGACCAGAGCCCAGGCTGCCGGGTGACGCGTATCCAAGAAGAGTTCAAACAGAGCCATTTGCGGTAACGAGGCGAAGAGGCCACGCAATGCCTCTTCGCCCCACGACCCCTCGACCAGCAGGTCGACCAGATAGCGCACTAAAGAGGGGTGTATCTGGTGCAGCTTGTGGAGCAAGATGCGCTCCACTTCTGGCCTGATGCCCGCGCGTAGGCCGGCCAGAATGGGAGAGAGTGTGCGGCGACTAACCGGCGTAGCTAACGCCGCCTCGCGCGCCACCGCATTATCGGTATCTACAATGAACTCTGCAGCCTCATCGCGCTGGCGAAGTCCCCAAACAAGGGCCGCGACGACAGCGGACGCCTCATTTTCGCGCGCTAAGGCTAGATGCTGCTTAACGCCGGCAGCCGTCGACAGCCACGTTCGATGATGCCCAAGCACCTGAGCCGCTAGCAGCGCGCGCGCGCCGCCGGCCGAAGAAACCAAATCGCGCAGCAGTGCAATACCCTCTTCACTGGGCACACAGAGGCGCAGTTGAGTAATGAAACGGGCTTTATCAGCAGGGTCGCTGGCATCGACGCACGCTTCAATCCAGTCCACCAATCCGGGCTCCTGTTCGGCTTCAACGGCCTCCGGGCTGTCAGACGCTGCCTCCTCGTCACGCAAGTTTCGAATATCCATTACCATCGGTAAACCTCGCTATGACAGGGGCGGTTGGCCTGAAGGATCGTCCAGTAAATACAGCGCTAAGAAAGCGTGTATGCGCTCGATAGCTGCGCGCGCCTGCCCGAGTTCAGATTTTTTTGGTTTTTCAAGGAAAGACTGTAGAAACTCAGCGGGATGAGCGATTTCTTCGCGGAGCTGAGCAAAGAGATCTTCCTGTATCTGCACCTGTGCTTTGGAAATTTCCCACCCGCCATCGCCAATATTAACTATGGCGATCAGACCGCTAAACGGACCCATATTTCCAGATCTTAGCTCGACGCTTACCCCGTTTTCGAGCGCGCGTAGCACGGGTGCCTGATCGCCCGCAATCAGGTGCAAGTCACACTCTAAACGCTCGGCAATGCGTTCGGCATTCAGCCCATTAGTTGGTAGATCTAGCTGCCGACCAAACGCCTGATTAGCCTCGACTGCGCCCGTATTGATATCGATCAACGCCACCCCACACGACAGCGCGTCGAGCAAGGGAGCAAAAAGCTGCGCGGGCGGCTCTTCGGCTTCTTTATCGGCAGGCGGTGTATCGGTTGTACCTATCGACGTGTCTATAATAGCCTGCGCGTCGAGCATATGGCCGCGCCGCCCAGCGCTCTGCAATAGACCCGCATGGCGCAGTTCGGCCAATACAGGTCCTACCTCTTGGCGAACCATGCCCGTGCGCAAAGCAAGGGCGTGCACGTCATCGTCGAGAAACGGATTCTTCACGTATTCGCTCAGGATGCGCTGCTGCACACCCGAGTTCAACGCATCCTGCAAAGACGCAAAGTCTTCGGTAATAGAAGTAGTATCAGCACCCATTAGATACGAACGCGGTGGTGCCGGGGAGGAGCAGGTAAAACGGAAGGAAAAGGGGGGGTATTCCTCTGTTAAGACGGCTTTAAGATAAAAGCATCCACCCAATAACGCAAGGCATAATAACGTGGCCCCTATTTTGCGGATATTACCGTTATGGAAGATCGATAACTTAGGCTATATATCTTCTAAGATTATATAAAACAACACCTTGTACAATTAGTAGTATTTGTCGGCAATCGATTAAACGGAAAAACGTTCCCCAAGAGCTCGGAGCTTACGACCCATGCAATACTCAGAAGAGAAAAAATATTACCTCGGTGATAAGGATGAACTAACAGCACGCGAGAAAGCCGCCATTCTCATGGTCGCTCTCGGCGAAGATGCGGCTGGCGACGTCATGAAGTACCTCGCCGATTTTGAGATTGAGGACCTAACACACATCATCACCGAGTTAAAAAGCCTGCCCAACGACGTGCAGGATCGCGTGCTCGAGGAATTTGAGCAGCACCTACTGGCCGGCGAGTGGGTAAATCAAGGAGGCGTAGACTTTGCCCGAGCGGCCTTAGAGCGCGCGGTGGGACCGCAGCGCGCCGAGGAAATTCTCAATAAAATCACAACGCACACTTCGTCCGGCTTTCACGTTCTAAAGAATATTCCACCCGAACAGCTGACGCCCTTTATTTCCAACGAGCATCCCCAGACGGTTGCTCTGATCCTATCTCAGCTCGATCCCGAACAGGCGGCCGGCATTCTCAGTCATATGTCGGAGAGCGTGCAGGCCGAAGTCGCCTATCGCATGGCTACGCTGGACAATATAACGCCCAACGTGCTCAAGCAGATTGAGGAAAACTTAGAAGCCAACCTGAGAGACATACTAGGCGGACACAAGGATGTGGGCGGCCCCAAGGTCGTGGCCGACATGCTCAACCTGACGGGCGGAAGCGTTGAGAAAAGCGTACTGGAGCAGCTCGACACGCAGGATCCAGAGGTCGCAGAAGCCGTGCGCAACATGATGTTCGTGTTCGATGATATACACATGCTTACCGACCGAGAAATACAGGTTATACTGCGCGAAGTCGAACAGCACGACCTCGTCGTCGCCCTCAAGACGGCAAGCGAGGAAGCAAAACACAAGATTTTGGACAATATGTCAGAGCGCGTGCGCGCTTATGTAGAAGAGGAAATGGAATTTCTCGGCCCCATGCGCCTGAGCGAAGTCGAGCATATCCAGCTGCGCATTGTTCAAAAAGTCAGACAGCTGGAAGAGCAGGGACAAATCGCCATCGTGCGCGGTGCGCCCGATGACACCTATGTGTAGGTCTCCCTACTCCGGGACGATTTCAACAGCCAGAGAAAACATGTCGCCCGCCTCCACTAAGTACGCGCGTAGATCCACATCGCCTTGGACCTGAATCGTCACTTTGCGCCGCACGCGCGGCCCTACGTCCGACGGGACCTCGAGCACGACGTCCAACTCAATGCGAAGGTTGGCAGGCAACGCTGCGTCAGAGACGGCTCGACGGCTCTCCCTATCGACGAGAGATCGAACGAGGCGCAGGCCACCATCGCGACCAGTATTCAAGTAGGTGACCTCTATGGGATGCGGCGTCTCGTTGCGCAAGTAGACCATCCCGGACCGTTCCGCACCTCCAGTATCAGCCTCTGAACTCGCACTCGGTGGAGCCGCTGTTTGGCTACTGCCACAAGCACTCAGCAACAGACATATCGCCCACAGGACGTTCACTGCAGCACCGCTTCTATCGCACGTATAACACCGTCGATCTCCCCATCGGCCACGGTGCGCATATCCAAGAGTAAGCGCTCGTGCTCGATGCGCCCTACAACGGCAATGCTTCCGCAGCGCAGCCTGCGAGCAAATTCCTCCACGCCAGTATGCCGCGCGGCTATCGCGACTGCAAAGCTGGGCAGTTCCTCCAGAGGTAGCGCACCGCTTCCAGCCTGCGCTATCGATTCGACGACGACGACGTCCACCCGATCTGATTCCAAAGCATCAAGCGCCGAAGCCAGCGTGCGCGCACGCTCTTCAACTGCTTCACGCGACTGCCGCAGCATGCGCAATACGGGTATTTGTTCACACAGCAAGTCGGGCTTAAGTCGGTAGTGTTGGAGCGTTGCACTCAGCGCCCCATACGTCAGTTTATCACAGCGCAGCGCGCGCATCATTGCGTGCGTGCGCATGGTCTTGATGAGTGGTTCGCGACCCGCGACAATGCCAACCTGTGGCCCCCCCAACACCTTATCACCGCTAAATGTGACAACGTCGGCACCCCGTCCCAGCTCATCTCGCACGACGGGCTCAGGTGGCAGCGCCCACTGGGTCAGATCTTCCAGCACGCCACCTCCCAGATCGTAGATCAACGGCACACCGCTGCCTCGCGCGAGCACGGAGAGTTCTTCCAGAGACGCTTCGGCAGTAAACCCCCGCACGCGATAGTTACTTGGATGGACGACCAAGATCGCTCCAACTCCATCATCAATAGCCGCCTCGTAGTCCCGCAGATGCGTGCGATTTGTCGTGCCCACTTCACGGATATGCGCGCCGCTTGATTCAATGACGTCGGGTATGCGAAATGACCCGCCAATCTCGACGAGCTGGCCGCGCGAAACCAGCACATTGCGACCGCGCGCCAGCGCGCTGAGGGCAAGCAGAACGGCAGCAGCGTTGTTATTGACGAGAGCGACGGCTTCTGCGCCGCACAGCTGGCAGAGCAGTTCCTCTACGTGGGCCGTACGCTCGCCGCGACGGCCGCCCAACAAATCATACTCTATATTGGTGTAGCCAGCCGTATCACCCAGCGCCTGTCGGGCGGATTGGGAGAGAGGCGCGCGCCCAAGTCCGGTGTGCAGCACCACACCGGTCGCATTGATAACGGTCCGCATGCTGGGCTCTTCCCAAGCGCCACAGCGCTCAATCACATCGTTGCAAATAGCCTCGACAAGCTCGGCTCTGGAAGCAACGACATCGCCAGCGCGCAGGAGCGTGCGCCAGTGATCCAACACATCGCGAACCAGATCTGCTAGGGCATCGCGGCGATAGCGCGCCGAAAGTTCAACCAGGCTATCGGCACCCAGGACTTGGTCAACTGAGGGTAACTGTCTGAGAAATTCACTCATAGTCGTAGAAAGTATACGTGGTCCGAGTGCGTGGCAAGATGAGCGATCTCGCTTTGCACTATGTCAATTAAAACAGTATACTTATATATCCCTGAAGGCCCCCGCCCCACCCCCTTGAACTCCGCTACTGTCGTCTCATGATGCGCCTAATCTGCCTGCTCGCGCTCGTTCTGACGCATACCGTCTCCGAAGCGGCGACCGAGGCAAAAGCCACAATACACGTAGTCCGTTCAGGTGACACGCTCTCGGAAATCGCCCAGCGTTACGGCGTGAAAATAGCCCAGATATCGACGTGGAACCGCCTGGATAGAGATCGCATTTACGCTGGGCAACGGCTCAAGCTCTGGCTGAGCGGCGACTGGTACCGAGTTAGGTCTGGCGATACCTTATCGGGCATCGCCCAGCGCTTCTCTACCAGCACAGCCCAACTGCGCCGCTTTAATGTGCTGTCCACCGATCTTCTCAGCGTGGGACAGAAACTCGCCCTGCGCGCCGCACCTCCAGCCAGCACGTCGACAAATCGATCGTCAACGACCTACACCGTACGGCGGGGCGATACCCTTTCTCGCATAGCGCAACAGCATAAAGTCAGCCTGACCGACTTGCGAGAATGGAACGGCGCACGCAGCGATGACATACGTCCTGGACAAACGCTGCACGTCCAAGATCCCACGCTACCGGCCTCACCTGAGACCGGAGAAAATTCGTACACGGTGCGGCGCGGAGACACGCTTTCCGAAATTGCCCAACGGGCCGACATCGCACTCAGTCTCCTGCGACGCATTAACGGCTTGCAAAGCGATGCCATCTACCCAGGCCAGAGCCTGCGCCTGCGTCCCACTCAGTTAGACGAGGCCGTTCACGTCGTCCAGCAGGGAGAAACGCTCTCGCAGATTGCCCAGCGCTACCGCATTGGGCTGTCGACGCTACGCAGCATCAACGCAATTTCAAACGATCGAATCTATCCCGGACAGAAACTCCGTTTGCGCCAGGCATCAAGCGCTGTCCACATTGTCGAACGCGGCGATGCGCTATGGGAAATCGCCCGGGCCTACGGCCTGCGCGTAGACGATTTAAAAGCCCTTAACGATCTGCGCAGCAATCGTATCTATCCAGGACAAGAGCTTAAACTCAGCGCCGCATCAACCCCTCAATATGCGACCTACAGCGTTCGCAGCGGAGACTACCTGGGAGAAATTGCCCGCCTACACCAGATGAGCTTAGCCGAACTACGCACGCTCAACGGCATCAAAGGCAGCGTAATCCATCCAGGCGACCAGCTCAAAGTGCGCCCACTGCGCTGGTTGGAGATTTCCGAAATTGACTGGTCGGCCCTCAGTATATCCCACGAAAAGACGTTCGACTTACCCAACGGGCCCTACTACGGCTCGCGCCCCAAAGCAGCGACGCAGCGGAGCAAAACCTACTACGAAAACCATCCCCATTCACCGCTAAAGACCTATCGCAAGGCGGAAAAGCTCTGGAGGCAATTTCAGCAAAAGGTCAATGGAATGGGCCAACTAAGCGACGATTTAAAAGGATGGCACATCGTGCTCGATCCCGGCCACGGCGGCCTCGATCCGGGGGCCATCGCGCAGACCATTGACGGAAATGGAGACAAGCTTTACGTGGCCGAAGACGAATACGTCTTTGATATCGCACTGCGCATATATGTGCTGCTCCGCCTACACGGAGCAGAAGTCACCATGACCATGCTCAGTCCCAATCACCTGATCCGCCATAACACCCCCCCTGCCGTAACATTTGTAAACGAGAAGAACGAGGTTTATAACTCACTAGCACACAACCGCCGCAATACCGTGCGGGACTGGCCGCGCGGCGGCAACCTTGCCACGCGCGTGCACATAGCACGTGCGGCGTTATCAAACGCACCCAAGGGACGCCGCGTTTTCCTATCGTTCCACGCCGACATTGATCATAACGCACCCGAAGCGCCTCTCGTTTTATACTACGAAAATCGCATCCGCAAAAAACGAGACGATCCTTCGCGCCGCTTTGCCCAGAGTCTGCTGAGCGCCTTAGGAGCAGGCGCGCGCACGCGGGGCCAAGGACTCGGCGTCCTGCGCAACAATCCAGCCGACGTAAAGGTCTTAATAGAAATGCGTAACATGGCTTATAAAGACCACGTGTGGGCACTGCGCTTTGAAGAACTCCGTCACCGCGATGCCGAAAAGGTGGTGCGCGGTCTGCTAGACTACGCGCACAGCAAAGAGCTCAGCGCACGTCGCTAGAGTTAAATAAAAACCCCCCGGAGCGGCGTCGCTCCGGGGGGTTTTTATTTTCTCTCCGCGTTTATCTAAAACGGTTCCTCATCCACCAAACGTCTGGCTGCGCGCCGGACTACTTCCGGCTCAATGCCAGCCAATTCGCACCAAGGGTCTATGCGTCGACTTTCAACAAAAGAAATCTCAGGTGCATCTTCGTCGATCTCATCGACTCCATCCGTCTTGGAAATCTCTCGCAAGGTGCTAAGAATCATGGCATTAGCTAAACGTCGGTAGGCCAAAGCAACGCGTTCTGATTGAGCGGCTTCTTGATCTTGTCTCGTAGCACTTCCCAGCAACGTACTTGCCTCCTCGTTCTCTACACCAATGTGACCGTTAGCCTGCAAAAAGCGTATCGATCTATCCGATAGAGCGCTCTTTTTTGGGTCTGGACATAAAAGAGCGTGATAAATGGGCTCTACCCCGATTCATCACGCCAGATAATGTACGCATTTTTATGTGCAATTTTCAAAGAAAAAAACACGCGGGATGAAAAAAAAAATTAACCATGCAGACAAAAGCCATTAAAACTTTTAAAAATCAACTACTTGGAACAAAGCTAACATCGACGGCCCGTCGCTTCCGCGCCGCTTCGTATAGCCTGTAAACCCATTCGAGCGTCTCGAGTGCTTCCCCGCCCAGGGCATAGGGGATGCCCCGTCCTTCAATACCGGCCAAGAAATCTTTCCACTCCAGCGCCCACGAGACATCTTCACCGGTAAATGGCAAGATCTTCTCCTCTGGAGCCCCTCCCTCGGGCCTGCGGCGACCAATCCGAGCCTGTTCGGGACCATACGACCCCCCCAAGCCCTCGGCAATAGCGTAGCCATCGCGACCGTGGACCTCAAAGCTGAAGAGGTTTTTCCACTGCGTCCAACTCACGTGGAGCGAAGCAATCTGGCCCGATACCGTGCGAAAAATCCCATAGGCATTATCCTCGAGCGGCTCCATATCCCAAAAGTGCGTTTCCACATAGCCGCTCACCTCGGCAAAATCGTCGAGTACCCACTTAGCCAGATCAATCAGATGTGCGCCCTGATCTAGGAGTTCTCCCCCGCCAGCTCTATCGGGTATCGCACGCCACTCTCGGTCATAGCCGGGCCGTCCCCCGTGCCCGTAGCGGCCGCGAATATTCATCAGCGGGCCCAGTTGACCAGAAACGCACGCTTCATACACCTGCTGAACGGCGGGGTGATAGCGGTGATTATACCCGACCTTGAGCATCCTGTCCGCTTCGCAAGAAGCCCGCAGCGCACGCCGCGCTTCTTGCGGATGGCGTCCCATCGGCTTCTCACACAAAACGTGCTTACCTCCCTCCAGGCAGGCTGCGCTAATAGACGCCAGCGCGTCGTGCGTGGTCGCTACGACGACGATATCCACAGGACCCGCAGCAATCTCTTGCCACGATTCGGCCGCAGTCGCACCGCAGTCTGCAGCGAGGACACGTGCCGCCTCACCATCCGTATCATATACCATAGATACGTCACAGTCTGCATGCGCGCGCGCGGTCTCAGCCCGTTTACGACCGATGAAACCCGCGCCCACAATCCCAATTCGATACCCCATTATCCCTCCTCGGCCCGCTGTCGACGCACCGTAAATGCTTCACTGGCCATGACTGAATCAACGTCTAAATGTTCCCACGGATCCCATACGGCAGACAGCAGCCGACCGCTGAGTCCATCCGAGCGCGACGAAGACAGATAGACGGCCAAGGCCGCCGGACGCTGCGGGTCGGTGCCTCCATTTTCGAGCAGCGCTCGGTCCGCTTCGATTTCGGCTTTACCGGCCCGCTCACCGGCGGCCAACCGCTCTTTAAGCATCTCGGTATTAACGGCTCCTGGGGCGATTGCGTTAACGTCAATTCTATAGTCAGACACCTCGGCAGCTAGCGTCTCGGTCAGGCGCACTACAGCCGCTTTGGAGGCGCCATATGCGCTAAAAAAAGGTCTGGGACCTACGGCGCCCCCGCCCGATAGATTGATAATCTTGCCGCCGCGCCGCGCCATCATATGCGGAAGAACCTGCTGCGAGCACAGGAAACACCCCTTGAGATTGATCTCAACCGACTGCCACCACTGCTCCACCTCGGCCGCGTGCAGTGGACCGATGGGACCTTGCACTCCCGCATTGTTCACCAGAATATCTACACCACCCCACGCGCAATGAATAGAGGAAAACGCCGCGTTGATCGAACCTTTATCCGCCACATCGGCCGGCACGACCAACGCCTGTCCACCCTCCGCCTCAATCCCGTCTGCCACAGCGCGCAGAGCGCGCTCGCTGCGCGCGAGCAGTACCACCTGCGCACCGGCTGCGGACAGCGCGCGGGCAATCGCTTCGCCTATGCCGCGACTGGCACCCGTAACCACGGCCGTTTTACCCGCCAGTTCCATAGAATCCTCTTTCTTTGACATGTGTTAAAATACGCTTTTCACGTTTTTTTACGAACTCAAAGAACGGCTTTTGTCCCCCTCCCCAACCTTGACCAGTACCCCCTTATATTCTACATTGGTCTCATTTCCAATTGAGCGGCCTCTTGGCCGCCGTTTCACCCAGCGGAAAGGTTTCATGTCGCTGCCGAGCACTCTATCAGATCCGCGCGAAATCTGCCTCACCCTCAACGAACGCACGCCGGTAGGCGGCCTTTTCGAAGGCGATCGAGACCACCTTCATCCCAAAAGCAACCTGCCCTGGCGCATTTCACCGGAGCCTTTTTGGCTAAGCGCAGACGAGCTGCGCGAACTGCGCGAATTGGGCACTGCGCTCCATCAATTTTACCGAGCTGCAAACCTGCTCTATCACCAAAGCGTAAAAGGTTTACAACCCGCCTGGGTCCATCAGTACCTGGATCGAGGGAAACCCGGCGACGTGCTCGAGATGGGCCTCTGGAACCGCATCAAATCGCATCTACCTCTGGTCATGCGCCCCGACCTATTGATGACGGAAGACGGCTTTCGCATCATGGAGATGGACTCCGTCCCTGGCGGCATGGGCTTTACTGCCCAAGTTTCATCGCTCTACGCCGATCTGGGATACAATATTATAGGCGGCCCACGCGGGCTGGTAGACGGCTTTTACGAGGCCATTGCCGCCGCCACGAACTCAGAGCGACCCACTGTAGGCCTGGTCGTCTCAGACGAATCCGAGGCCTATCGCGACGAAATGCAGTGGCTTGCAGACGAACTTAGCGCACAGGGTCAGCCCACTTATTGCACCCATCCTCGCGATCTACATTTTGACGAAGAGGGCCTATCGCTGGCCGTAAACGGACAAAGGCAGCGCCTCGAAGCAGTCTATCGCTTTTTTGAGCTATTCGACCTTAAAAACATTCCAAAAGCTGAGCTCATCACCTATTTCGCCAAAAAGAACGCCGTTCGACTCACGCCGCCCCCCAAGGCCTATCTCGAAGAAAAGATGTGGCTAGCCCTTTTTCACCATCCGCTCCTGACCCCGTTCTGGCGCCGAGAGCTAGCGCGCGACGTCTACAAGCTGCTGGCCCGTCTAATTCCGCACACCTGGATTCTCGATGCACGGCCGCTGCCTCCGCACGCCGTCGTGCCGGACCTGACGCTGAACGACGGACCGGTCAACGACTGGCAGGTATTGAAAGGACTCAGTAAAAAGCAGCGTGAACTGGTCGTCAAACCCTCCGGTTTTTCCGAACTGGCCTACGAGAGCAAAGGCGTTTCTATCGGCCACGACCTGCCAGAGGACACGTGGAGCACAAACGTGCAAACGGCGCTCGACAGCTTTGACCACACCCCTTATATACTGCAACGATTCCACAAATCTGCGCGTAAAACCGTGCGCTACTACGACTTTTTTGACGATGCCGTAAAACCAATGCGCGGACGCGTTTTGCTCCGCCCATACTACTACCTGACCGGCGACCAACCCCTGCTATCGGGCATTCAGGCCGTCGTGTGTCCACCCGATAAAAAAGTGCTACACGGTATGATCGATGCCGTTATCGCCCCCTGTGCGCTATCGGACGATTCCAACGCAGAAGATACCCTTTAAGGATTCACTGTGACGACGACCACCACAGCACTCAGCCTAGATGAAAAGCTAGCCATCCTCGAGGACATCATGCGCCCGATGGAGCGCGCCCTAATCGGCTATTCGGGCGGCGTAGACAGCGCGATGCTGGCCGTAGCTGCACAGCGCGTGCTTGGCGAAGGAGCCATTTGCGTAACGGCCGACTCGGAGAGCTATGCCAGCGGTGAACTCGAGCGCGCACAAGAGATCACCGACCGGTTTGGCATTCGCCACGAGGTGGTAAAAACGCGTGAGCTCGACAACCCCGACTACGCCAAAAATGCGCCTGACCGCTGCTACTACTGCAAGCAGGAACTCTTCTCCCATATGGAGCGCATGGCCGTTGAATTGGACGTCGATTATATCCTGTACGGCCAGAACGCCGACGACGTGGGGGATTTTCGCCCCGGCGCCAAAGCCGCGCGCGAAAAAGGCGTGCGCGCACCGCTGGCCGAAGCCGGTCTCGACAAGGCAGACGTGCGCAGCCTGGCGCGGCGTTGGGGCATTTCCGTATGGGATCGTCCAGCCATGGCCTGTCTGTCCTCTCGCTTTCCCTACGGAACGGCCGTCACGGCGGACGGCCTCAAAAAAGTCGACGCAGCCGAGGCCTTTTTGCGCACCGAGTTAGGCTACGCGCAGGTACGCTCGCGCCACCACGATTCCCTAGCCCGCATCGAACTACCGAGCCGGGACTTAGAGGCTCTGCTGGACGATGGGACGCGGTGCCGCCAAACCGCCGACGCGCTACAGGCCATCGGCTACACGCACGTAACGATGGATCTACGCGGCTTCCGCTCCGGCAGCATGAACGAAGCGCTCCTCTCTATCGAAGCCAGCGATGCCCCCCTCTTTGAGCGCCTCGATCCCATACTTACGCGCCATCAGCTCGCGCCTGCGGCGTTTGAAGAGCGGGACCAGATGCTCTACCTGCGCCTCAACGATCCGACCGTCATGACCAACAGCACGCTGCGCCAGGCCGTCGTTACCGACTGTGAAGCGCTTGGTTTTCGCTATATCGCCTTAGACCTCCAACCCCTGTCCGTATGAAAAGAGAAATCGTTAAGTTTGGCGCGAGCGTTTTGCGCCAAGAGTGCGCACCGGTAAGCGAAGTAGATAGTGAGGTTCGCAGCCTCGTAGACGATCTATTTGACTCAATGCGCGCCGCCGAAGGCGTAGGCTTAGCCGCCCCGCAGATAGGCATTGCACGCCGCGTTTGCGTTATAGACGTTTCCGCGCAGCAGCCCGATTATCCGCCCATTGCACTGATTAATCCCCGCATCATTTCCAACGAGGGCACGCAAGTAGGCGAAGAGGGCTGTTTGAGCTTTCCCGATTTATACGGCGACGTCAAACGCGCCGAAAGCGTAACGGTGGAAGCCCTCAACTTAGACGGTGAAACCTTCACAACTGAGGGTTCTGGGTTTTACGCACGTGCCCTACAGCACGAGTTGGACCACCTGAACGGCGTGCTCTTTGTAGACCATCTGAGCTCACTCAAAAGACAGCTCATGCGAAGCGCCCTAAAGCGACTTAAAAAAGAGGGCGAAGCCTGGCAAAAAGAAAATTCATGACCTATTGACAAGGGCCCTATCGCCCCTTAATTTTGGTCATCCTAATTAATGGGATCGTAGTTCAGCTGGTTAGAACGCCGGCCTGTCACGCCGGAGGTCGCGAGTTCGAGTCTCGTCGGTCCCGCCAATGGAAAAGCCCCTGAAGCTAAGCGCTTCGGGGGCTTTTTTTATGTCCATGCTCGATGCATTTCTC
Source organism: uncultured bacterium (assembly GCA_937942165.1). GTDB lineage: Bacteria > Latescibacterota > UBA2968 > UBA8231 > UBA8231. Next base: position 28,625 of record CALDFW010000067.1, read on the forward strand.
ATGGCACAGCTCAAACGGGCACTGTTTCCGCCTAGGCTCCCTGGACCATAATGTCGACGAAAGAGCGCAATTGGGGCGTCTCTCGTTCTCTCTTCCACATAGCGGAAGCCTCTAGGGTCAGCTGAGGATGGCCTAGTGTTACGAATACGACGCCCACGTGGGGAAACGCGTATAAATCAGACGGCGCAAAGGCGACCCCGCGTCCGGCAGCCACCAATCCCAGCAGCTCAGAATGCCCCCTCGCTTTTGCCACGACCTCTGGTGGTGTGGAAACGTGGCCAAACATGCGTTCCAACAGTTCGGGACGACCGGGAAATTGATCTTCGTGAAAGCTTATGAAGGGTTCGTTTTGTAAATCAGCGAGGTCAATACTCGAGCGCGATGCCAACGCGTGATCCGCTGGAACAATAACGGCCATGGGCACCCGTTTTATCACTCGCGTAGCGAACTCGCCCTCGATAGCGGACCACGGCATGCCCAACAGGCCCACGTCAATCTCATCTCGGCGCAGCGCTCCCACCTGCTGCGCGGGTACCATTTCGTAGATTTGGATGCGCGTATCGGCATGCAGTTGCTCAAACGTTCTGAGTGCATACGCCAGAACGTCTGGCAGCATGGTTGGGATATAGCCGACAGCCAGCGTAGCGAGCGCGCTTTTATCCCGAAATGGGTCCATCGCTTTATCCATAACGACGGACTGACGCAACACTTCGCGCGCGTGTACGAGCGCCGTGTTACCCGCATCCGTCAGCTCCAGTCCGTCGCGCAGCCGTTTGAAAAGCCGAACGCCCAACTCCCCTTCTAAATCTCTTATTTGTCTCGATACGGCCGGCTGGGAAATATGCAGTCTTTTTGCGGCTCGACTGATATTTTTCTCCTCTGCTGCCGCGACAAAATAGCGTAGATGTCTCAGCTCCATAGTGCTATAAGTAAAAC